>NZ_JBHUQX010000020.1:0-40373 GCF_042674225.1 Streptomyces sp. NPDC056948 | reverse complement strand
TCGGCGTAGGAGTTGCTCGACGCGTTCACTGCCGCCTATCCGCGGGCCTGGCTCGCCGACAGACGCAGCGTGCCGGGCAGTGCGGCCGTCGTCCTGCATGCCCTGCTGGACCGGGTGGGTGCGCATGCGGCAATCCCTGAGCGGGACGTGCGCTCCCTGGCCGGGACGGTGCCGGCCGGCACCGCCGCGACCCGCCGGGTGATCGACTTCCTCGACGAGCGTGCCCTTCTGGAGCCGGATGCGCTCTCCGAGACCCCGGCGCAACTGCTCACCGACGTCCAGCGCCAAGTCCCTTCACGCGTTCCGGATCTGAGCACGGGGCGACGCGACGGGCACGACGAGAGGGCCTTGCACGAGCGGATCGTCCGGTTTCCCGAGCCGATGGCCGAGCAGCTGCGCGCCTGGGCGATGGTCATGCGCGGGCAAGGCCGCTACCAGCACGCGGCGGCCGACTACTCCCGCATCCGCCGCTACCTGCGCACCGCCTCGCCCGCCCTCACGTCCTGGGAGGCAGCCGGAATGGACCTGCGGCAGGTCACCACCGACCATGCACGGGCGGAACTCGCCAAGTACCCCGGCGGTCCGGCGCGCGAACTGCTCACCGCGCTGCGCAGCATCTTCCGGGCCCTGAAGCAGGAGCGGCTGATCTTCCGCAACCCCACCGCTGGGCTGCGACTGCCCGCCGGGACTCACCTGCCGCTCCCGTTGTCCAGCGACCGGCTGGCCGGTGCCCTCGACCGGCTCGACGGACCCGCCGCCCGCCTCATCGTCGGGCTGGTCGCCATCCACGCCGTGCGCGCCGTGGAGGTCGCCCGGCTCGGCCTGGCCGACGCCGACCTCGCCCACGAGACCCTCGCAGTCCGACGGGGCGAGCACATCCACACCGTCTACCTCGACGAGTTGAGCACCGGCCTGGTGGCCGACTGGCTGCGCGAACGCCGACGGCGCTGGCCACAGGCCACCAACCCGCATCTGCTCATCACTTCCCAGACCTACCGTCACCCGGCGTCCCCGCCGATCAGCTACTGCGCGCGCAGAGCCGCCTTCGACCAGATCGGGCTGCTGCCCCGACAGGTGTGGGCCGACCGCATCCTCTACGAGGCCCAGGAGACCGCCGACCCGGTCCACCTCGTCCGTCTCTTCGGCATCCACCCCGGCGTCGCGGTGAAGTACGTACAGACCGCGCACCCGGACAAGGCCCTGCCGCCAATCCGCTGACCGGGCGACACCGGCCCCCGTCGCCTGCTCACGGTGGAACACCTTCGACCATGTCCTCGACCTGGTCCCTGCCGGAGCCGATGCTCGCCACCCCCACACCCGACCTCGTGCTCCACCCGGAACACGCGGCCGAACCGAAGTGGGACGGCTACCGGGCGCTGTTGGGACGGTGGCCCGGCGGCCGGGTTCTGATCCGTTCCCGCCGCGGCGGGAACCTGACGGCGGCCTTTCCCGAGATCGTCGCCGCGGCCTCGCGGTTGCCCGACGACACCGCGCTAGACGGGGAACTGGTGGTGTGGGAGGACGGTCGGCTGGCCTTCGAGCGTCTTCAGCAGCGTGCGCACCGCAGGGCGGCGACCGCTGTCCGGGCGGCTGAGCAGTGGCCGGCCCACTTTGTCGCCTTCGACCTGCTGCGGGCGGGCGCCGACCTGACCGCGCAGCCCTACCGGGCGCGCCGTGCGGCACTGGAACAGTTCTTCGCCGACCACCGCCTCCAGGCTCCCTGGACCCTGTGTCCCTCCACCACCGACCCCGAGCAGGCCAGCGAGTGGCTGGAGTGGTCGACGGTCGGACTGGAGGGGCTCGTCTTCAAGCGCCTGGACCAGCGGTACGTGCCCGGGTTCAGGGCGTGGCGCAAGTACCGAAACGGGATGAATTGCATTGGCTGCAACAGTTCGTAGCCTCTCGCCTCGGACGTTCCCGCTGATCAGAGACGTTGTCTCGGGGGCGTCCCGAGCATCCTTCAGTAGCTGACCGGCACCGCTCGATCTGGACGCAACAATGATGCGTTTGATACAACGGCGGGCATGGTCGCTGAGGCACCCGGGTCGGTGCGTCTTGCCCTGGCCCCGAACGTTGTCCTTCTGAACCCGGAGCCAGCGGTCTCCTCTGCAATGAAGGATGGTTGGGCTCGGCAGCAGTCCGCGCGGTTTCTCCAGGCTTCGACGATCCAGCCCCGGCTGCGTCTGCTTCAACGGTTCGAGGAGTTCACAGGGTTATACCCGTGGCAGTGGACTCCCGCCGACGGCGAGGCGTTCATCGTCCACCTTCGCAGCGGGGCCAAGCCGATCCAGTTGTCTACGGCTCGGTCTTACGAGGTGGTCATCGAACTGTTCGTGGAGTACCTGCTGGACCGCCGGTACGGGTGGGTCGAGACCTGCCAGGAACGGTTCGGCCTGTCACCGCAGGTGGTCTTCCACGAAGGCAACTCTGTCCTCCACTCGGTGGAGTACGAAGGTGATCCCCGGCGTCGGCCTCTGACCTACGACGAGGTCCAAGCGCTGTTTGACGCCGCTGATGCCCGGCCCCGACGAATTCACGGGCAGGGCCGCAAGGGCACGCTCACCGCGCTACGCGATGCTGCCGCACTCAAGACGATCTACGCGTACGGCACCCGGCGGACCGAGTCCTCGAAGGTGGACCTGATGGATCTGCGACGTCATAGGAAGGCGCCGCAGTTCGGGCAGGCCGGCAGCATGGCCGTCCGGTACGGGAAGTCCTCCAAGGGCACACCGCCGAAGCGACGGACCGTGCTTCTGGTCCCCGAGATGGACTGGGTGGTCGACGTCCTTGACGAGTGGGTGCACGAGATTCGCCCGCGGCTCTCGCCGGACCTGCATCCGGCCTTGTGGGTGACCGAGCGGGTCGGCCGGATGTCTCCGCGCTCGATCAACGAGGCGTTCGTGACGGCACGCCAGGACGCCGGCCTCGACGAGGACCTCGATCTGCACTGTCTGCGCCACAGTTACATCACGCATCTGACCGAGTTCGGCTATCCTGCCCGCTTCGTTCAAGAGCAGGTGGGACATACCCACGCTTCTACGACGGCCATCTACATGGGCGTCTCTGACGAGTACCGGAACCAGCTCCTGGAAGCTTCGCTGAAGCGGCGGCTGGGTGACGACTGGGACCTTAAATGATCAAGAAGATGGGCTACGAGTGGTGTCTGCGGGCCACGATGGCCGAGCACCAGATGTTCCAGACCTCGGACTTGGTGCCGCTCCTGGCAGAGCGTGGCGTGACCCTGTCGCGTGAGCAGGTCTACCGGTTGGTGACGCAGCCGCCGCAGCGGATGAGCATGGACACCTTGGTCGCGCTGTGCGACATCTTCGAGTGCACGCCGAACGATCTCATCAAGCCGAAGGTGGTCAACGCACAGGTCAAGAAGACCGCGGACGGACAAGCCGAGCCACTGCCGCTGAAGGAGCGGCGGACCACGATCCGGCGCCCAGGTCAGCCGTGAGGCCACTGGCACCCGACCAGCTCCGCTTACGCGCCGAGCTCGCTGCCGCCCAGGAGCAGATCGTCGCCCTGCTGCGGTCAGCGGTGGGCGATTCCCTTGCCCCCGAACAGGCGCAGGCCGTGGCGGAGGAGGCGCGGGCATGGCGTGGTGCGAACGCCTTCCGCCTGGTGCGCTATCTGTCCGACAGACCCGACGCCCTGAGCGTGCCCAGTAGCGACTGTCCGACCTGCGTGGTGCGTTTGCTGGCAGCACTCACCGCCGTCGGGCACGGTGACAAGGTCGCCCTGGTGGCCTGTGGCGACTGCGGACGGACTGACCCTCTTCCCACCAACAACGGACCGGAGGGGCGACTGTGTTCACGCTGCGCCGGCCGACGTGCCAAGAAGCCGTGCGCCCGCTGCGGCAAAGTGGCCGGCATCTACGCCCGCCGACCGGAGGGCGGCATCTGCAATCCGTGCAGGAACAAGGAGCCGGATGCCAAGGAGGAATGCGCCGACTGCCGCCGGATGATGATCTCGTACCGGCGCCTGCCCGACGGCACCAGCCTCTGCCAGACCTGTGCGCCCAAGAACACTCAGACCTGTTGCCGTTGCGGACGACTACGCCGGGTCAATGCGCTGATCTCTGACGGGCCGGTCTGCGGCAGCTGCTACTCCAGCCCTCCCCGCCTGTGCGGTGTCTGCGGCCAGACCGTTCCCATCGTCGCCCGGGCCGACGGCGCCAGGCCGGACACCTGCGACCGGTGCTACAAGCGACACGAGAAGATCTGCGCCATCTGTGAAGAGGTCCGCCCAGGCCACCACATCAACGGTGGCCGGGGCCCGTTCCACTGCGACACGTGCCGCCCTCGCGAAGAGTGTGCATGCGCCCTGTGCGGCCAGGTCGCGAAGATCAAGGTCTTCTGGCCGCGCGGGCCGGTGTGCAACTCCTGCTACCGAGCAGCTCTGTCGACCCCGGCGCCGTGCGCATCGTGCAGTCGACAGCGCATCCTGATCGGTCAGACGGCCGAGGGACACCTCCTGTGCAGGACATGCTCGTTCCCCGACGAACCGGTCGAGCGGTGTTCGGCCTGCGGTGAACCGGCGGACCTCTACTCCGGCCCCCGCTGCCCCCGCTGCACCCTGACCGCCCGGGTGACCGATCTGCTTTCCGTAGACGGCACAAGCGTGGCCCTTACTCCAACCCCTCGCCGTCGTTCTGACCGGCGCGGAAAACCCCTACCGCGTCCTGCAGTGGCTGCGCCGAAGCCCCACCGCCCGTCTCTTGGGACGCCTGGTCCTCGATCCTGGAGCGCTGAACCATGAATCTCTCGACACGCTGCCCCAACGGGCTGCCACCGCCTACGTGCGCGGATTACTCGTCACCGCTGGCATCTTGCCGCCGCGCGACGAGAACCTCGCCCTGCTCACCAACTGGGTCGCGCGCACCGTGGCCGACCTCCCCGCGCGGCACGCCAATCTCATCCGTCCGTTCGCCGAGTGGCACATCATCCGCGACGCCCGCCGACGCTCAGCCCGCGGCCGTTACACCTACGCCGCGCACAAAGGCGACTGCGGCAACGTGCTGGCTGCCATCGACTTCCTGAACTGGATCGACTCCCAGCACCTGAGCCTTCGTCGACTCCAGCAAGCGCATCTGGACACTTGGGCGAGCGACAGGCCAACGCTGCGCTCCCGTTCCATCCCCTTCCTCCGATGGAGCACCGCACGACGCCTCTGCCCGCCCGATCTGGTCATCGAGCACCGATCCTCGCAACTTCCCGGCTACTTCCAAGCCGAGGACGATGCCCGAAGCGAGCTGTTGCGCTGTTTCAACGACACCGCGTTGCCCTTGGACGTCCGCGTCGCGGCTGCTCTGGTCCGTCTCTATGCACTTTCCCTGACCCGCATCGTCGAGCTCACCGAGGACCACATCAGCCGGGACCAGGAGCACACCTACCTGGCGGTCAACCAGCACCCCTTCGTCCTTCCACCGAAGCTCGCCCGTCTCATCGACGACCAGCTCCGACACAGCACGCCCCGGCACAGCACCACGGCCGGACGCAGGTACCTTTTGCCCGGCCAAAGCCCTGGCCGCCCGCGTAACCCCCTCGGCCTCGCCGACACCCTGAGACACCACGGCCTGCCCGCCCGCGCAGCACGGAACACCGCCATGATGGACACCCTGGCAGACCTACCGCCCATGATCATTGCCGACCTGCTCGGCATCCACCCCAAGACAGCCGAACGCTGGGCCACGCTCGCCGGCGAGAACTGGTCCGAATACGTGTCCTCGCTGACGTGACCAGGTCGGGCTACGGGGCTCTGCTCACCCTGGCGTTGTCTCCGGCGACGCCAACACTCTCCGGTCGTACGGCATCGGGGTGGGCAAGACGGCGGAGCGCCTCGGGAAGGCCCGGCCACTCGCCACCGTGGCGGACGGCGAGATCGGCGGCGTCCTCGAACAGCTGTGGGGGGAAGCTGCGGTCAACATATGGAATGCCCGCCGGGCGTCGGCGCTGTCGTGGCTGGGCTGGTGTGCCGAACGAGGGTACGGCGGCCCGCGGGTGCCGGCCCGGGTGAAGCGGATGTCGCCGCCCGACTCGGAGAGCCATGGCGAAGGAGGGCGGTCTCTACGCCGGCTGGATCGGGCAATACGACGGCGCCATCTCACTGATGGGAACGCTTCCCAGGCGCCTGCGCCGGGCTCCCTGAACCCGTGAACACCCGAAACCGCCGGTGTCCTCACTACCCAGGACACTGGCGGTTCTCGCTGCCACGCGAACCGCCGCCGAAACACGGCGCCGTGCCGCGTACGCGCCGAGCGGGGACGGAGAACGGTCAGGACACGCACAGCCCGTCTCGCCAAGCCCCGCGACCTGTCTGACACCGCACCCCCGGCCCAAACACACACCATCGCCCGCCACCTCAATCCGTTTCTGGCACTCACCCGCCTGCACTTCGGCATCCGCGCCGACACGTCCCGCAGCGGTTACACGGCCCGCGATCGGGAACGCCGCAGACCCGGCCCCCGTCGTCGAACTCGCCCAGCTCGGCCTGACTCCACATCACTGCCTCGGCGATCTTCCGGGCCCCCGCCTGTCGTACGACAGGCCCGTCCGCTGGCGTATGGCGGTTCGCTGCCACTATGCCGCCGTTCGGTTCGCGGCTCTCGGCACGGTTTGTGGGTCGCGCCAGTGAAGACGATCGCCCGCCCGGCAGCTGCGGACGGCGGGGACCGTCCGGCAGCTCACTGAGTGTTTCGTGCCGAAGGCTGGCGCCCGGTTCTTTCTCGCCGAAGGTTGGGGGGTTGCCGGGCGAGGGCTGTGAAGGGTGTCCTCGCCCGGTGGGCGCGTTGGTCGAGTCTCAGTGGGTGGTGGGCGGGGTGACGTGGACGGGGGTGGAGGGGCTGGTGTGGTCGTTGACCGTGAAGGTCAGGGTTGCGGGTCCGGGGGGAGCGTTGTCTGTGGCCGAGACCGCTGCCCACAGCACGGCTTCCCCGTGCACGGGCAGGCTGAGGCGGGCCCTGTCGACGGTGAGTTGTTGCTGGTCGTCGGAGAGACGTCCGGTGTGGTGGACTGCTCCGAGAGCCGGGGTCCGCACGGTCAGCAGGTGGTCGGGGCCGGCTTGCGCGACGAAGGACAGTCCGCGGCCGGCGGGGAGGTCGGCGGTGACCGTCACGTCGGTCAGGAGAGGAAAGGCGCCGGAGTTGCGTACGACCACGCCCGGGTATCCGGGGGTTCCCGCCTGTGTGAGGGTGACGTCGGGCGGGCCGCCCGGCTCCACCACGAACTGTGGCGCGTGGACGACGATCACCGGTGTGGAGGCGGATGTGCGGTCGCCGACGGTGAACACCAGCGAGGTGTAGACCAGGGCTGCGTCGTCCGCCGCGCTGACGCCGACCCACATGAGGGAGCCGGATCCGGGAGCCGGGATGCCGGGGTCGACGTCGGTGAAGGTGAGGCTCTGCCCGTCGGGGGAGAGAGTTCCGGTGTAGGGCGTGGTCGAGCCCTGGGCGTCGAGGACGGTGAGCTGGAGATCGGGGATCTCGGGCTGTCCCCACAACAGGTTAGTGTCCGGGGGAAGCTGCACCGTTACGGTCTGCGGGGGGACCGGTTGGTCGCCGGTGTTGGCCAGTCCCACGCCCGGGTAGCCGGTGGCGCCGCCCGGTACCAGGAGTACCTCCGGCGGTCCGCCGGGGGTGAGGGAGAACGGCGGGGTGAGCACCGTGGTGCCGATGCGTACCGGGGTGGAATCCGCGGCCTGGCCGCCGACGGTGAAGTGCAGGTCGGTGTAGCCGGGAGCGGCGTCGGCTGCCGCGCTCACGCCGGCCCAGATCACCGCCTGTCCTCCCGGAGGGATGGCCAGGTCGATGTTCTCGCAGGTCAGGGTCTGTCCGTCGGGCGAGAGGGTGCCTGGGTAGGGGGTACCGTCCACGGTGATCTGGTAGTCGGGCAGGGTGCTGCTTCCCCACTGCAGGCCCCGGCCCGCGGGCAGCGACACGGTGAGGGTCTGTTCGCCGACCGGGGCCTGACCGGTGTTCTTGACGACCACGCCCGGGTAACCCACGGTCCCGCCTGGTTGCAGTTCCACATCGGGCGGCCCGCCGGGGAGCACCGCGAACTGGAGGGGGGAGTTGACGGTGAGGGTGAACTGGGTGCGGGCGTTGCCCGAGGTCGCGTCGATGCGTACGGGGCCCGGTGTCCGTCCCGCGGTGATAACCGGTGCGGTGGCGTGCCCGGCCCCGTCGGTGGACACGTTGACCGACGGGGCTCCGTTGAAGGACGCCTCGCCGGACACCACGGTGAACGTCACGCCGGTCTGGGGCATCGGCTGGCCGTCCGCGAGGGCCCGTACGCTCAGACGGTCGGCGAATGCCTGACCGGTGTCGGCCTGCTGCCGGTCACCTGCCACGTTCTCCAGCCGGACCTCTGCGACCCTCCATTGCAGGACCACCTGTCCGGTCCTGCCGCTGTCCCCGGTGCCCGCCTCGTACAGGGGATCGTTCTTCCCGGCCGCTTGGTTGCCCGAGCCCGCAACCGTCCGCCCGTTCGACACACCGGGGCCGCCCGCGAACCCGGAACCGCCCCCGCCGCCGCTGGCATTGGCCGAGTCGGCGATGTGTCCGCCGCCGCCGCCCGCGTAGCCGCCGCCACCCCCCGCGGTATTGGTGCCACCGCCACCACCGCCCATGCCGGCGATCGGCAGACTGCCGCCGGCTCTGCCGCCGCCCGCAGACCCCGTGTTTCCCCCTGCGGCTCCGGCGGTGGCGCCGGTGCCTCCTCCCGCGCCGCCCGACGCACCCAACGCCCCGCGGGCAGGGTGTTGGCCGCCGGCCGTTCCTCCGTCCGGTCCTCCTCCGGGCCCGCCCCGATTCTGGGCCGATCCGCCGCCGCCACCGCCGCCGGCGATCATCAAGACTTCGGCCAGCCGCATGCTGTAGAGGCCGCTCATGCCCCCGCCCTGGGCCCGGGAGTCCCCGCTTCCGCCGCCGCCGAAGCCGGAGTTGTTACCCACGATCACGGCCAGCCGCTCCCCGGGCTGCGCCTGGACGGTCCCCGTGGTGTACCCGCCGCCACCGGCGCTGCTGGCTCCCGCTCCGGTACTGCCCCCGCCGGAGCCCCAGCAGCTGACCTGCACCTGCAACACGCCCTGGGGAACGGTCCAGTACTGCACGGCTCCCGTGGCGCCGAACCGCTGGACCTGGGTCGGGCGGGCGGCAGCGCCGGTCCTGGGCTGGACTTGCGGGGGAACGGGCGGAGACGACGAGGGGGGTGCGCTCTCCTGCGCAGGAGCCGGAGCGGGTCCGGGGACAGTCATGGAGACCTCCGTGCGTGGTGGGGACTGGTTGACTCGCTGTTCGTGTGCGGGGGTTCACAGCCACGGCACGATGTCCCGCAGCTCATGGAACGTCGTGGCATGGAAGGGGGAAGCCGTGGTCCGGCCCGGCCGTCACGTGCCGTCAGGGTCAGGCGCGCCGTTCGCCCAGCACGTCCGCGCCACCGTCCCCCACGCCCCGGCCCGACTCACCGACATCGACGAGCGTGCCGAGCGCGCGCCTGCGCACGCCGTTGCGATGGCCCGTCCCGCCCAGGGACTCGACGGCGTCGCACCACAGGTCGAGGTCGAAAGCCGCGCTCAGTTCGATGGAGCGGGCCCTGGCCCGGCGGGAGGCACGTTCCCAGGTGACCGGGTCCCGCAGGGATGCCAGGGCGTGGATCCAGGCGTCGAGATCGTCGCGGTAACCCGGCTGCTGGTTGCGGGCCGGATCCCGGGCGTGTGCTGTGGTCAGAGGCCCTGGGTGAGGAAGGTGGAGTCGGGGACCTGGACGGTTTCGGGGGCGGTGCGGGGGAGGAGGCCGAGGATCTGGGCGGCGGCGTACTGGGCGGACATCATGGCTCCTTCCTGCCAGCCGGGCAGGGGGGATGCCTGGTCGCCGACGACGTAGAAGCGGCCGTCGCCCTCGGGCTGGAGGAGCTGCTTGTAGGCGACCTGGTGGCCGGGGTCGGCCGGGTCCCAGTCGGCCCAGCCGCCGAGCTGGTGGGGCACCTTGTGCCAGGCGATGGTGACGCCCAGTTCCTGGGGCACGGCGGTCTTCTCCAGGAACTCCTTGTGCAGCTGTGCCGCGCCGTCCCGGGCCAGACGCAGCCGGTCGCCCGGCGCGAGCTTGCCCATCTCCTCGGCCTGGTCGCCGAAGTTGTACGCCCCGGTGAGGGTGCCGGTCTGGGAGAAGTAGTCGTTGGAGGGGTACCAGAGCTGGGTGATGGGGTGGTCGGTCCAGCTGATGCCGCCGTAGATCTGGTTGTGGTCGTCTTCCCAGAACCGGCGGTTGGCCTGCCAGCCGACCTTGCACGTCGGCGCGAAGCCCACTGCCTCCACGGCGTTGCGGAACTCCGGGGAGAAGCCGGTCAGCGTGAGCTGCTTGAGCACTGGAAGCGGGATGTTGCTGACGCAGTAGTCGGCCGACGCCGTCAGCTCCTGACCCCCTGAGCGGTAGGTGACGCTGACGCCGCCGCCCGTCAGGTCGACCGATGTGACCTCGGCCTTGAGCTCGACGGTCACGTTGTACTCGGAGGTGATCCGCTCGGTGAGAGCGTGGACGATCTTGTCCATGCCGCCGACCGGCTGGAACATCGTGGCCTGCCACAGATAGTCCACGGGCTGGTAGAAGCGGTGCTTCCAGAACTCCGACTGAACCAGGTCGGTCAGGGCCAGTGGGGGTGCGGGCCTGGGAAACTCCTGGACCTCCAGGGGCTCGGCGTAGCCCGAGCGGGTGGAGCCGTGGTACTCGCCCTCCTCGTCCAGGTCGCCGAACTTGCGCAGCAGGTCCCGCAGCAGCCCGGTGAACTCGTCGTCGCTCCCGGTCAAGGTGGCGGACAGGAGTGCGGCGAGGTGGCCGCGGGTGTCGTTGGCGATCCGCCGGTTGCGCCAGGGCCGGCCGGGCGGGGTGTGGCCCACACGGTGCACGACGTTCGCCGTGGTCTCCATGATGTACGGCTCCAGAGCCACCCCGAGGTCGCTGCAGTACCTCAGGACCCGGCGGTGGTGGTACGGGATACGGCCGGGGCCGAGGTTGAGGTACAGGCCCCTGTCGAAGGCACAGGTGTGGGTCAGGACCGGGCTGTCGCCCTCGCCGTCGAGCTCGTACAGCTTGTCGCCCTTGCGGGCGGTGCGGTTACGGCCGCCGGTACGGGACTGGGGCTCCAGGACCGTGCACCGGTAGCCGAGCCTGCCCAGTTCGTAGGCGGCGGTCAGCCCGCCGACCCCCGCACCGAGGATCAGCACCGACTTCTCCTCGCCGGCCGCCGCGCGTGGTGCGGCGGCGAAGTCCGGCGCGGCGCCCTCGCCGGAGCTCAGCGGGCCGCCAAGGCCGGACATCGCGTGGTACAGCGACTGCGCGGATGCGGAGGGGTTGGTGGATGTGCGCGTGGTCATGGCTCACCTTTCGGGTCGGACGGGACGATGCCGCTCCCGGCTTGTCTGGCTCCGGTGGTCCGGTGCCATTTCGTTCGGCCTGGTCACTTCTCTGAAGTAGACGGCGGCCGAGTAGTCGAACCGCTGGCGTTGTTCACGAGCTGATGTGATCGCTTGTGCGTGAAAGGTCGCTCCGGCTGGGGTGCTACGGCTGATCACCAACCCGGCACGGAGCCGCATCTGCTCCGGGGAGCGCAGCGGAAGGATCGCCGTAGTTGGCCCCGCACCCTCACCACGGCACTCAGAAGCGTTGTCGCGGGTTGCTCAGATGACGTCGATGGCGGTGGACGGTGAGATGCGGTCGCCGACCGTGAACTCCACGCTGGTGAGGCCGGGGGGTGTGTCGTCGGAGGCGCTCACGCAGACCCACATGACCGACTGTGATCCGTCGTCGGGGACTGCCAGGTCGACGTCGGAGAAGGTCAGGGTCCGGCCGTCGTCGGAGATGCTTCCCGCGTACACGGTGGTGTTCCCGTCGGCGTCCCAGACGGTCAGTTGGTGATCGGGGCTGTCGGGCGTGCCGAACCGCATGTCGGCGTAGGCCGGCAGAACCACGGTGACCGTCTGCCGGGGGACGGACTGCGATCCGTTGTTCCGCACCTCAACTCCCGGGTACACGACCGCTCCTGCCCTCTCTGCGGTCACCGGGGCCCCGCCGGGCGAGACGGTGAAGTCCGGTGTGACGACGATCGTGGTGGAGAGGGAGGTCTTTCCTCCCACGGTGAAGGTCAGGCTGGTGGAGCCGAGCGGGGTGTCGTGGCCGGCGCTCACGGCGACCCACATCACGGTCGTCCCGGGCAGTTCCAGGTCCACGTCGGTGAAGACGAGCGAGGTTCCGTCCGCGGACAGGGTTCCCGTGTACTGGGTGGTTTCCCCGTCGGTGTTCTGGACGGTCAGCTGGTAGTCGGCGAGTGTCTGGGTGCCGAAGAGCAGGCCGCGGCCGGCGGGCAGGGCCACCGTCACCGACACCGGTTCGAACGCCACACCGGCTTCGACCCGTACTCCCGGGTACCCGGCCGGTCCGCCTTGCGTCAGCTCCACGTCGGGCGGTCCGCCGGGCGTCACGGTGAACTCAGCCCACTGCAGCACCACCTGGCCGTGGTTGCCCGCGTCGCCGACGGGAGACTGGTACAGGGGATCGCCCTGACCGCCTGCCCGTGTGCCGTTGCCGGGTTCGGTGTTTGCCCCGGTGACGCCAGGACCGCCCACGAAACTGCTGCCGCCGCCCCCGCCACAGCCGAAGCCGATGGCCGGGCCGGGGTCGTCGGGGGCCGAGGCGTTGGAGACGCCGCCACCGCCGCCCGCGTAGCCGGCGCCCCCACCCGTGTAGCCGCCGTAGCTTGCGCCCCCGCCTGCGCCCATGCCGGGGATCGGTACCTGGCCCCCAGGAGCCCCGTGCCAGTTGGCGTCGCCGTCGTGGCCGGTGTTGCCGCCACGCCCCCCGTGGACACGGATGCCGGAGGTGGTGGCCGCGCCGGCGCCGCCCGTGGAGCCCGAAGCTCCGTGCGCCGGCGTCCATGGCCAGTCGCCCCATCCGTGGCCCTGTGCGTCGGAACCGCTGGTGCCGCCGCCCGCGCCACCATGGGCACCTGGGACACCCGTCATACCCCCTCCGCCTCCGCCGGCGATCAGAAGCGTCTGGCCCAGCCGCTGGCTGAACAGGCCACTCATGCCGCCCCCGCCGTACACGCCTCCTCCCAGGTCGGCAACGACCCGCAGGGTCTCCCCGGGCACGACGGCGATGTCCCCGGTGGCGAAACCGCCACCGCCCCCGAGCCCGGCTCCATAGCCGCCACCGCCCCAGCAGCGGGCGTTGACCGTGGTGACGCCGGGGGGAACGGTGAAGTTCTCGATGCTGCCGGAATAGTCGAAGCGCCGGCTGTGGGTGTAGGGAGCGATGGGCGCGCTGGCGGACGGCGCGATGGCCGTACGCGGCTCGATCGCATGGGCGGGTTCGGGAATGGAGGCAATGGTTTCCTGGATCATGGTGTGCCGTTCTTTCGTTGCGGAATTGGGCGGATTTCCGTGGTTCGCGGTGCAGGCAGCAGGTCCCGCGGGGAGCAGGCCCAGCGTGTGCCGGGCGTTGCCGCGCGGTTACGCCGGTGCCTTTCGGTGTCGTCGCCGAGGGGCGTGGAGCCGTGGTCCGGCCCGGCCGTCACGTGCCGTGAGGGTCAGGCCAGTCGTTCACCCGGCACGTCCGCGGCACCGTCCCCCACGCCCCGGCCCGTGTCACCGGCATCGACGAGGGTGCCGAGCGCGCGCCTGCGCACGCCGTTGCGATGGCCCGTTCCGCCCAGGGACTCGACGGCGTCGCACCACAGGTCGAGGTCGGGAGCCGCGCTCAGTTCGATGGAGCGGGCCCTGGCCCGGCGGGAGGCACGTTCCCAGGTGACCGGGTCCCGCAGGGCTGCCAGGGCGTGGATCCAGGCGTTGAGGTCGTCGCGGTAGGCGAAGATCCCGGCTTCGCCCAGGGACTCCACGAGGCCGGGGGTGGGATGGGCGATGACGGGGATGCCCGAGGCGAACGCCTCCACCGCCACCCTCCCCCAGGACTCGTACAGGCTCGGCATGAGCACCACGCGGGAGCGGCTGTAGACGTGCTCGCGCATCTGTTGTCCCGGCACCCCGGCGACGACCTCGCAGTTGGGCAGCCGTGGTGGCGGCATGACCTGCTGTCCGTAGGCGCCGCGGACGCCGAGGAAGTTCCACTCCGGAGTCCACGCGGCGATCTGCCAGAACACCTCGCCGCCCTTGTCGGAATTGAGGTTGACCAGCGTCGCGCGGTCGCCGGGCTGGGTGCGGTACTCCTGTGCGATCACCGGCGGACGTACCACGATGCTTTCCCGGGGCAGGAACTCCCGCGGGTAGCGGGCGTAGAAGATCTCACCGTCCCGCCGGATCCACTCGCTGTTGTACACGACGAGATCGGCGCCCGCCGCGTTGTGGAAGCTCACGGCGAAGTTGTCGTGGCAGATCACGGCCAGGGGAATCCGCCGGTCCCGCGCGAGCCCCGCCACCAGCGGCACGTTCTCGAAGTGCGACAGCAGCACGTCCGCCTCCTGGGCGCGGGCGGCGAAGTCCATGCCCTCCTGATACGGGACGACCCGCACCCCGTCGATCTCGTAGCTCTTCTCGATCCCTCCGGGGTGCGACAGCCAGACCGCCACCCGGTGACCACGCTCGGCCAGAGGACGGAGCATCGAGTGCAGCATCCACTCGGAGCCCGCGTTGTGGTCCGGCGGATACCCGTACACCCGCGCCACGATGGACATGGACCGGCCCGCGGGTATCGTGGTCAGCCGGTACGGGCGGGACGCCACTGCTTCCACCTGCAAGAACTTCCTTCCGCACAGAGCGAAACGGCAATCGCCAGAGCATCAGCTGGACCAGGAGTCGCCCCCCGGGCGACTCTGGGGGCGGGCGACACCGGCGGCGCGAACGACCACCAGTCAACTACCCTTCGTACCCGATTGGATACATAGAGTGTCCATCGTGTGGGTGGGCGTGCGGGCGTACTCAACGGCGCAGCCACACCGGCCACTTGACCGCGCGAGCGACCCCCAAGCGCCTCGCACCGCCCGCCCCCACACCCCCGGACCGCGCACCCGAAGCCCGCACACCCTGGGCGGATCCCACGGAGAACTGTTCGGGGCAGCCACTCACGGCCACCTCGCCGACAGTCCTTGCCCACCCCGCGACCGGCGCGCCAAGCACCTCTCGAATACGCGACACCTCAACATGCGAGCCCACCAGTCCCGAGGCCGAATAGTGCAACTCTCGAATACCGACACTTCACCAGTGGTTGCGGCACACGACCGAGGCCGTGATCGGCGCGGTCACCGGTGCCCCGGCTGCTCCCACGACGGCCCTGCTCGGCCGTTTCGACGCCGACGGCCGACTCCAGTACGCCGGACGCACCGCCGCCCTGAATCTGGCCGTTCGCCAGGCCCTGGCCGCCGAACTCCAGCCGGGCGCAGCCGCGCACCCGTGGACGGGGTGGACCTTCAGCGCGGGCTGGGGGTCGCGGGAGCAGCTCGCCGTACGGCTGGTCGAGCCGGTTGTCGTCGCGGAGGTCGCGGTCGACGTGTCCCTGGACGCGGCCGGTCGCTGGCGCCACCCCGTGCGGCTGGAGCGTGTCAGGAGCGATCTGGCTCCCGGTGATGTGCCGCTGTTCGGGCAGGAACCCTGACCTCGGTCAGCTCCCGGCCGGGCGCTGTTCAGTGCGCGACGGGTACGTCCTGCGTGGGCTGGGCGGCAGGGACCATGTGTGGGACGAGCCGGACGTAGGCGACCATGCCGAGGACCTCGACCAGGGTCTGGGTGACCACGACGGCCGCGGCCACGGCGAGCGCGTCGGGCAGGGCCAGGGCCAGGGCCAGCGGCAGCACGACGAGGGAGTTGCGGGTCGCGCCGGTGAAAACGATCGCCCGCCCGGCAGCGGTGCCGAGACGGAAGAGCCGCGCCACTGCCTTCCCCGCGAAGGCCATCACCACGAGGAACACGGCATAGAAGGGGATGACGGCGGCGACGTCGGCCAGACTGTCGCCGAGCTTGGGGATCTGCGAGGCGACCACGGTCAGCAGGGTCGCGGCCAATAGCGGCACCATCGTGGTGGTCGCCGCGTCGGAGACCCGCCGGCCGGGCAGGCGCGCGGCCCACGCCTGCAAGGCCCAGGCGAGAGCGAGCGGGATGACGATCAGGAAGGCGAAGGCTTCGAGGAACGGGCCGACCTCGACGATGTCGGCCAGCTCGGAGCCCATGAACAGGTACAGGAACCCCGGGAGCAGCACCATCTGGGCGACGAGGAGCAGCGGGGTGGCGGCCAGCAGGCGGCGGCTGGAGCCGCCGGCCAGCCCGGAGAAGACGATCACGTAGTCCACGCACGGGCACAGCAGCACCAGCAGCACGCCCACCCGCACGGCCTGGTCGGAGGGCAGGAACGTGAACATGGCCGCGACGACCAGCGGCACCACCACGAAGTTCACCACCAGAGCCGCCGCGAGGAAGCGGCCGTCGCGCAGCGAGCGGACCAGTTCGGCGGCCGGGACCTGGAGGAAGGTGACGAACAGCAGGGACCCGAGAACGGGGTTGATGGCGTGCTCCAGTCCCGGGCCGGCGTCCGGGGCGAGCCAGCCCAGCAGTCCGCCGGCGGCCATCGCCGCGAGGTAGATCGCGACCTGGTGGTGTTCCATTCGCTCGACCGGGCCCTGCGGTCCCTGCGACACCCTGACCGCTCCCTCGTTCGCATACCGGCCACCCGCGGCAGCCCCTCGCCCGTCCGTCCTCACAGGTCACGCCACCAGCTCGGACACTGGTAGCGGCTGTACCTCAGCGCGACGGGGCACGGTCCTTCGCAGGTCCGATGGTCGGCATGCCCAGATCGGCGCGGGCCGGGGCGGAGCGGCAGGCCGCGGCCCGGCGCCATCGGCGTACGAGGAAGAACCCCGCCGCCGCGGCGGCGGCCCCCACCGCGAGGACGGGCATCCACCAAGCACCGATCGCCGAGGTGATGCCGACACCGCCGAGCACAGCCAGCAGCGGGCCCGCACAGCACACGGCACAGGCGGCAACGGCCGCCGCGCCGGCACCGAGCGTGCCCCAGGACCGGGACGGACGCGGGGAGGAGCTGCTCATGCGGGGGCTCCGAACAGGTCGGCCAGCATCCCGGCGGCGCTCTCGGGCGCCCGCACGCTCAACTGGAGGGCATCGGGGGTCAGGTGCAGGGTGAAGTCGAAGAACGCGCAGCAGCCCTGCTCGGCCGCGGCGAGTGCCGCAAGCTGCCCGGCGAGGTCGGCGTCCGGCGGGAAGGACAGCCGCAGTCCGTCGTCGATCTCCTCGCGCCGCTCGGCCCTGGCGACGAGCGTGCGCCACTGTTCGGTGCGCTCGCCGAGTTCGGCGCCGCCGAGCGTGCAGGCGACCGGGGCCTCCCGCCACACCTCCGCGCCCGGTCCGGAGGCGGGGCGGGTCGGCGAGAGCGTCACCGGTACCGGCCCGGCCGCCAATGCGCTGGTCGTGGTGCAGCCGCAGTCCGGCCCGCACGCGCCCGCCGGCGCCGGGCCCGACAGGTCCGCATGGACCCCGGCCAGGTGCGCGGCGAAGGCCCGCAGCTCGGCGATCCGGCCGTCGGTGGCCTGGATCCGGTCGGCGACCAGGGGCAGCATCCGGGCCCGGACCGAGGCGCACACCCCTTCCTCGCGGACGTCGAGGAGTTCGCGGATCTCCTCCAGTGCCAGACCCAGCAGCTTGGCCGAGGAGACGAAGGCCAGGCGCTCCACCGCGTCCTCGCCGTACACGCGGTATCCGGACGGCGTGCGGTCGGCGGGCAGCAGCCCGGCGTCCTCGTAGAAGCGCAGCGTCGTGGCCGGAACGCCGGAGCGTGCCGCCAGCTGCGAGATGCGGTAGGTCCTCACGCCACCGACGGTAAACCTTCGACCCGACTCGAAGGTCAAGCCCAACCGGCCCTCGGTACCGACCGACGCTAATGATTCAGGGTTTACTGAATTCAGGAATGAATGTACTGTCAGGGTGTGCTGACCGTTGCCTCCGACATCGACGTGCTGGCCCGCTTCGGCCGCGCGCTCGCCGACCCGATCCGCTGCCGGATCCTGCTCGCCCTGCGCGCAGCACCCGCGTATCCGGCCGACCTCGCCGAGGCCCTCGGCGTTTCCCGGACCCGGCTCTCGAACCACCTGGCGTGCCTGCGCGACTGCGGCCTGGTCGTCACCGCGCCGGACGGCCGCCGCACCCGCTACGAGCTCGCCGACGAACGCCTCGGCCACGCCCTGGAGCATCTGCTCGCCGCGGTGGTCGCGGTCGAGTCCGACAAGACCTGCCCGGACGCCGACGAGAGGGACTGCTGCTGATGGCCGCAGAGATATCGATATCCATCGGGCCCTCGCCGGCCCGCCGCGACGTACTCGCCCGCCGCATACGGCTGCTGGTCGCCGCCACGATCACCTACAACGTCATCGAGGCCGTCGTCGCGATCACCGCCGGCACGATCGCCTCCTCGACCGCGCTGATCGGCTTCGGCCTGGACTCCGTGATCGAGGTGTCCTCCGCCGCGGCGGTCGCCTGGCAGTTCTCCGCCCGCGACCACACCGTGCGCGAGGCACGCGAGCAGCGCACCCTGCGGATCATCGCCGTCTCCTTCTTCGCCCTCGCCGCCTACGTCACCTTCGACGCCGTCCGCGCACTGGCCGGCACCGGTGAGGCCGACCGCTCGATCCCCGGCATCGTCATCGCCGCCCTGTCCCTGGCGGTCATGCCGTTCCTGTCCGCCGCCCAGCGCCGCACGGGCCGCGAACTCGGCTCCGCCTCCGCGGTCGCCGACTCCAAGCAGACCCTCCTGTGCACCTACCTCTCCGCCGTCCTCCTCGTCGGCCTGGTCCTCAACGCCACCCTCGGCTGGTCCTGGGCCGACCCCATCGCCGCCCTCGTCATCGCCGCCCTCGCCGTCAAGGAAGGCCGCGACGCCTGGCAGGGCAAGGGCTGCTGCGCCCCCGCCGCCCACGCGCGCACCCCGGCCCCCATGGCTGCGGCCGAGACGGACGCGTGCGGCTGCAAGACGGGCTGTACCTGCTGCTCGTGAACATCTCGTTGCACGCACCCGCCTGCGTGGCCCGGTCCGTTGATACTGACCGGGCGATCGAGGACTGGCGGGGGCAGCGGTGGAGTGGACGATCTGGGCCGGCTTCGCGGCCGGCCTGCTGATCTCGACGGTGACCGCTCCGGTCGGCGTGTCCGGGGCGGTCTTCCTCCTGCCGGTCCAGCTCAGCGTCCTCGGCGTGCCGAGCCCCGCCGTCACACCGACGAACCTGCTGTTCAACGTGGTGGCCGGGCCCGGCGCCCTGTGGCGCTACCGCCGCGACGGCGCTCTGCGCGGCGGCCTGGCCCGGCGCCTGGTCACCTGGACGCTGCCCGGCGTCCTCGCCGGCGCCGCCGTCCGCGTCTTCGCCCTCCCCGGCCCCGGCGTCTTCCGCATCCTGGTCGCCGCCCTCCTCCTGCCGCTCGGCATCTGGCTGTGCCTGCGCACCCTGCGCCCGGCCCGGCAGCATCCCGGCGCGGCCGAGCCGTCGCCGCCCGCGCTCGCCGCCCTGGCCCTCACGGTCGGGGTGATCGGCGGGATCTACGGGATCGGCGGCGGCTCCCTGCTCGGACCCGTCCTCGCCGCGCGCGGCATGCCCATGGCCCGCGTCGCACCGGCCACGCTCGCCGCCACCTTCACCACCTCCGTGGCCGGGGCCGCCGCCTACGCCGTGCTGGCCCTGGCGAGCTCCGGCCCCGTCGCACCCGACTGGTGGCTGGGGCTGGCCTGCGGCCTCGGCGGCCTGATCGGCGGCTACCTCGGCGCCCGTCTCCAGCCCCGCCTGCCCGAAACCGCGCTCCGCCTCCTGCTCGGCACCCTCGCCGCCGCCCTCGGCGCGTTGTATGCCGCCCAGAGCCTGTCCTGAGACGCGTGGCTTCCGTTGGGGCCGCACCGTGGGGGCCGCACTCGCCTCTCGGTCAGCCGGACAGGGACTGGGTGACGCGCCACAGGCGGCGCGGAAGGTCGCCTTCCTCGAAGGCGTGGACCTCGTTCAGGGTCCAGCCCTCGGCGAGAGCGTCGACCAGGCCGCGGGGGAAGAAGTGGACGGCGAAGCCGCCGTGTTCGTAGATGTCGTCGCCGTGCGCGCTGCCGGAGCCGAAGTGGGCGTCGCCGGTGTGACGGACGGTGTAGACGAAGGTGCCGCCCGGCCGAAGTACCCGGCCGATCTCGCCGACCAGCGTGTGGATCTCCTTGCTGGACAAGGCCATGCACAGCAGCATGTGCGCGAAGACCGCGTCCACGGAGGCGTCCGGCAGGGGCAGCGGGTCACGGACATCGTGTACCGCGGTAGTGACCCGCTGGTCGACGTCCTGGGCGCGGGCGGCCTCCTGCAGCTGCTCAAGGCCGGTGGCGGAGAAGTCGGTGGCCTGGACGGTGAACCCTTGGCGGGCGAAGTACAGGGCGTCGCGACCATGCCCCGCGCCAAGCTCCAGCACGTCCCCCGCCCCGGCCGCACGGAACACCGAGGCGGCGTGGACTGCCGGTGCGGAGGGCTGCTCGCCGTACATGCCGGGGTGGGCGGTGTAGGTGTCCTGCCAGTGCCGGCGCTGCGCGTCGGCCAGGTCGTGGTCGTTGTCCGACATCATGTCCCGCCTCCCTGCCTCCGGCTGGTGCCGGACTTCGGGCCCAGACTAAAGGGCGCTGGTCAGGGCCCGGCGGAGCCGTCGTGCCGGGCGACAGCAGTCGCGGCGACGTGAGAGGTGTCAGTGGCGAGGACTGCGGCTTGTGGCCTTTCGCAGGCCGTAGACGGCCGCCCCAAGCAGGAGGACTGCGGTGCCGGAGATGACGGTGCTCAGGGGCAGGGCGAAGGCCAGGGCCGCGCAGCCGGCCAGGCCAACGACGGGGATGAGGCGGTTGGGCCGGCCCTCTTGCGGGGTGAGGGTCCAGGCGGAGGCGTTGGCGATGGCGTAGTAGGCCAGGACGCCGAAGGAGGAGAAGCCGATGGCCCCGCGTACGTCGGTGGTCGCGGCGAGCAGGGCGACGACGGTGCCGACGGCCAGTTCGGCACGGTGCGGAACACCGAAGCGGGGGTGGACGGCAGACAGGGCGTGCGGCAGGTGCCGGTCGCGGGCCATGGCCAGGGTCGTGCGGGAGACCCCGAGGATCAGCGCAAGGAGTGAGCCGAGCGCGGCGACGGCGCCGCCCACGCGGACGACGGGCACCAGCCAGTCGGCGCCCGCGGCCCGTGCGGCGTCCGACAGCGGGGCGGTGGCCTCCGCCAGCCCGGCCGGCCCCAGCACCGTCAGGACGGCGATGGCGACCAGGGCGTAGACGGCGAGGGTGACGCCGAGCGCGATCGGGATAGCGCGCGGGATGGTACGGGCGGGATCACGGACCTCCTCGCCGAGGGTGGCGATGCGGGCGTAGCCGGCGAAGGCGAAGAACAGCAGGCCCGCAGCCTGGAGCACTCCGCCGACGGTGGCGTCCGAGCCGATGTCCAACCGCGCGGCATCCGCGCCCGCGGAGGTCAGAGCGGCGACCACTACGGCAGCGAGCACGGCCAGGACGACCACGACGATGACCCGGGTGAGGAGCGCGGACTTCTGTACCCCCGCGTAGTTCACCGCGGTCAGCGCCACTACGGCGGCCACGGCCACCGCGTGGGCCTGGCCGGGCCACAGGTAGGCGCCGACGGTCAGAGCCATCGCCGCGCAGGAGGCGGTCTTGCCGACGACGAAGGCCCAGCCGGCCAGGTAGCCCCAGAAGTCGCCCAACCGCTCACGCCCGTAGACGTAGGTCCCCCCGGACTGTGGGTACAGAGCGGCCAGCCGCGCCGAGGACGTCGCATTGCAGTACGCCACGACCGCCGCCAAGGCCAGGGCGAGCAGCAGCCCGGTACCGGCGGCGTCGGCGGCCGGGCCGAGCGCAGCGAAGATCCCGGCCCCGATCATGGAGCCCAGGCCGATCACCACCGCGTCGGACACACCCAGACGACGCTTCATCGCGCCCGCGCCCGTCGGGGCCCCCGCCCTGTTCATCACTGACTCCTTCTCGCACCGGTCTTCGACTCGGCGCACCGTAGCCGAGGAAGATGTCGGGCCGGGGCTGCCGTAGGGAGCACCAGCGCCGGTCGGTACGAGGGAAACAGCCTCGGATTGTCGAACCCTGTGCCCACAACGACCGCCGACGTCAGGCCACCGCTCCACCGAACCCGCACGCCACTGCCACCCAGGGCGGCAACCACGGTCCGGTTCAAGACTCAAGGCATCCAGGATTCCGCGAACTCGCGCGCTTCGGTCTGGGACATCCTCCTTCACCCCGAGCACGGCGACGTACGCACACTCCAGTACGACGAACGACGCGCCCTGCTCTTGGACCTGCTGCAGGACTACGACGTCCAGCCCCCGATCCAGGCCGTCCCCATGACGGACGACCCCGATGTGGCACTGACCTGGTACCAACAACTCCAGGAGCAGGGCCTCGAAGGAATCGTCTGCAAACCCGCCACGTCGGCATACAAAGCGGGCAGGATCTGGAGGAAGGTACGGCACGCGGAAACGGTGGACGCCGAGGTCGTCGGCTACACCGGGCCCGCCGCCCGCCCGCGCGCCCTCGCCGTGCGGCTTCCCGGCGGCCGCATCGCGCTCTCACAAGCCCTCAAGACACCGCTCGCGGCCCAGGTGTCCGCACACCTCGTCGCCGGCCAACCGTCACGAAGAGCACGCACCAACGCGGGGGACACCTACCGCACAACGGCACACGGCCCGGTCGTTGAAGTCCTGGCCGGCACGAGCCCCCGGCACGCCGTGGTGACCGTGACCCGGTTGCGCAGCTGGTGAACCTGGCCGTACACGGCACAGCGGCGGGCCCCGCTGATGACGACTTCGGAAGGCACTCGGCGGCGCCGCACCGGCGATCGGCCGCAGCACGCGCGGCGCCAGCCTGCGCGTCGTATGGCCCGCCACCACGGAGCGACTCTGTCGGCGATCTTGATGGTCCGCCGCCGACATCAAGGTCGGCCGGAGAAGACGACAGCCCCGTCTGCACCCACCTGATCTATGGCATCGTCCTCGGTGGGAAGCGCGTCGCGCATCGCCCAGATATCCTGGTCCTGTACAGGAGCCCGGATCGCAAGGTGCAGAGCCTGCGACTGCGCAACTCTGACCATCGGATCTTTCCGGACCGGCTCTCCGCCAGGTCCCGCGTCGTTGGAGTTCCCTCGACGCGTGGGTGAACGGGGGTGTCGTCATGGAGGCCAGAACGATTCCGGTCGTGCTCGTACTCGACACAGGCGACGGCGACGAGGAATACGCCGAGGAGCAACTGCAGCAGCTGATTGCCGAGTTGAGCGAACTGGACCTCGACAGCATCGACCGGGTGACGCAGGGCCCGACACCACCAGGCAGCCGCTCCACCGAAGCCGTACAGCTGGGCGCACTCATCCTGGACCTGGGCGGCAGCGGCGCCCTGCTCCCGGCGCTCGCCGCCGTTGTCCAGGACTGGCTGAACCGGCGCCGCTCGGGCAGCATCCGGCTGAAGATCAGCGAGGACGAGATCGAGCTGACCGGTGTGAGCGACGAGGTGGGACAGCGCGCCCTGGAGGAGTTCGTCCGCCGCCACGGGGACTGAGCAGCCGTGGCGAGCCGCGCCCTGATCATCGCCAACAGCACCTACGACGACGACCACTTCGCCACGCTCCCGGCGGCCACCGCGGACGCAGCCGCCCTCGCGGAGGTGCTCGGCGCCCCCGCCATCGGCGGCTTCGAGGTCGAGAGGCTGGTCGACGTGCCCCAGCGTCCCGCGATGCGCGCCCTGGAGTCCCTCTTCACCAAGGCCGCCCGCGACGACCTGCTCCTGCTCCATCTGTCCCTGCACGGCTGGAAGGACACGCGCGGCCGACTGCACTTCATCATGCGGGACACCGAACTCGACTACCTGCGGGCGACGGCCGTCCCCGCGGAGGTCCTCGGCGACTGGATGGGCGCGAGCCTCTGCCGCCGTATCGTCGTACTCCTCGACTGCTGCTACAGCGGCGCCTTCCCCATGAACTCCCTGCGCCGGGACGCCGGGACACCCACGGTGGACGTGGCCGAGCCGTTCTCGGGCAACGGCCGGGTGGTCCTGACCGCCTCGACGGCCCTCCAATACGCCTACGAGGGCGAGCGCGAGGTCCGCCACAGCCGCGCCCCGGCCCAGCCGTCCGTGTTCACCTCGGCGGTGGTGAGGGGCCTGCGCGACGGCTCCGCCGACCTGGACGGCGACGGCCTCATCTCCGTCGAGGAGCTCTACGAATACGTCCACGAGCAGGTCCGCAACCGCATCGCCGACCAGACCCCCACCCTTAGCGTGGACAGCGCTCAGGGCACGATCTACCTGGCCCGCAGCCCCCGCCACGTGGACATCGACCGCCTCGTCGAGATGCGCGCTGCGACCCTGGATCCGCAGCCGTGGAAGCGCATCGGCTCCCTCCACCTGGTCGAGCAGCTCCTCGGCAGCGTCCGCGAGCCCACCCGGGACGCGGCCCGCACCGCACTCCTCGGCCTGATCGCCGACGCGGACCGCGAAGTCGCCCGCAGAGCACGTCAGTTGTGGCACGAGCGGGGCATGGGCGAGATCCCCACGGCCCGTGCACCCCGCCCGGCCGCACCCCGCCCGCCCGTCGGCGACTTCGGCTATGGCCCGGTGGTGGGCATCGACTTCGGTACGACGAACTCGGCGATCGCGTTGTTCGAGGGGCAGGACGTCCGGCTGATCCCCAACGCCGAGGGCGCCCTCACCACCCCCAGCCTGGTGGCCATCACCGAGACCGGCAACATCCTGGTGGGCACGCCCGCCAAGCGCCAGGCGATCACCAACCCCGACTACACGATCCGCTCGGCGAAACTGAAGCTGGGCACGGACTGGAGCATCACCCGGGGTGCGGTGCGGCTGGCTGCGGAGGATGTGGCGGAGCATATTCTGCGGCGGCTGCGGGAGGACGCGGAGGCGTATATCAGGGGGCCGTTGCACGGGGCGGTGCTGACGGTGCCGGCGAACTTCGACCTGGATCAGCGGGCGGCGCTTGTGGAGGCCGCCAACCGAGCTGGGATCCGTGCGCTGCGGGTCATCAATGAGCCTACGGCGGCGGCTGTCACGTATGGCCTCCACCGCGAGGAAGATACGACTGTCCTCATTTTCGACCTGGGTGGTGGCACGCTGGACGTTTCACTCATCGCGATCGGCGATGGTGTCGTCGAGGTGCTAGCACACGCGGGCGACAACCACCTCGGCGGCGACGACTGGGACCGGCGAATCGTCCAGCATCTCCTGCGCCGGGTGGGGGACCGGTACGGGGTGGGCCTCGGCCAGAACGTCGAAGCGATGCAGCGACTCCAAGAAGCCGCCGAAGGGGCGAAGATCGAGCTGTCGTCGGCGAGCTCCACGACCATCATGTTGCCCTACCTCACGGCCCGTGAGGGCTCCCCCCTGCATGTCTCGGAAACCCTGACCCGGCAGGAGTTCGAGACCATGACGGAGGACCTGCTGGAACGCTGCCGCAAACCAGTGGAACAGGCCTTCCGCGAAGCCTACTTCCATGAGTCCGATCTGGACCAAGTGATCCTGACCGGAGGTGCCACCCGGATGCCCGCAATTGGCGAGCTGATGAGCCGGTTCGTGAAGGGCAAACAGCCCTACCGCGGCCTGATCCCGGAGGGGATCGTCACAGGGGCCGCCCTCCAAAGTGGCGTCCTCACCGGAGGCATCAAGGACGTACTTCTCCTCGACGCCACCTCCGTCTCGCTCGGTCTGGAGACCTTCGGCGGCGTCATGACGAAACTGATCAAACGGAACACCACCATCCCGACGATGCGCAGCGAGGACTGTGTCACCAGGGAGAGGAACCAGACGACGATGATCGTGCACATCCTCGAAGGCGAGCGCGAACTGGCCCCGGACAACAGATCGCTCGCTGTCCTGGAACTCACCGATCTTCCACGCCACCCCAAGGGCACACAGCTAGTCGAGGTGGGCCTCGAGATCGACGCCAACGGGATCCTTTACGTCTACGCCAAGGAACTCCGGGTCTCCGGCACCTCCGGATCAGCGCCCGAGTACACCGGCCGGACGTGGAAGACCAAGATCGACCGCTCCACCACCGCCCAAGCCACCGCTCTGGTCCGCTCCCCCCGCTGGCAGTCTCTCCGCACTCTCGTCCCCGGAGTCCAGCCACCGCCCGCCGAGCCCTCGGAATCCTGAGCCCCCCGCAGCGTCCCCTGCGCGAACGGCAAGGTCACCGGGAACTGGGGCAAGACGCCCGCGATAGTCCCGTACGTGGTGGCGCACCGCAGCGTGGGGCGAGCGACAGTTGCCCGGTTCAACTGATGCCGAGGACGGCGGCCGTCCGTCCGACGACCCAATACAGGGTCACATCAGGGAGTTTCACCAGCAGACGGTGAGCCAGAGCCCGTGCTTGCCTACCCCACCCCGGGCCGCCACGCGCAGCGCTCACGAAGACGCGCTCGAGGCAGAGGTCTCCAGCGTCCGCTCGCGGTGATGCTTGAGCTGATTACGGGCCGCCGTACGTCCGTACCCCTCGATCCCCTGCCAGAAGGAGTGGTTGAGGATCAGGGTGACAATTTCGAGCTCACGTGCTCGCAACGTGCCGATGCGCTGCTGATCCGTGGGGTCCCAGCCGGGGGAGGCGGGGCGGGAGGAAGGCCGCCAACAGGTCTCGTGTGTCGTCCACGCGGGCAACGGCTCGACGGACCAGGGCTGCTCTTCGAGCAGCTTCTTCAGTTCGCCTCGCACCGCGTCGAGCTCGTCCTGGGCCTTGATGAGGTCCATCGGAAAGTCGTACGTCGTCTCGTCCTTCGCCACGCCATAACAGTACTGTCGTTCGAATCGAGACCTGTCGGCCGGCTCGCGGACGAGGCTGCCGTGGCCACTACGAGACGGTCCGGGGCACATCGAGCGGCATCGGAGGGACGCGGCAGGCCTTCTTGAAATCGCATCCCGAGAAGCGGTGAATGGCCGTGAGCACTTAAGGCGTGATCGTTCGGACACGCTGAGTCCTCCCTGGTCGTTCCTGCTCCGGCCCCAGCGTCTCCTTCCGCGAGCGCCGCGGGCGGGAACCGGTATGACCATTCCACTCACACGGGCGGCGCTACCGGGGAAGAGCTGACTGCGCCCCTACCTGCGGCGCTATCACCGGTACATGATCAAAGCTGTGCTGCGCGGCCTGGCCGCCGCGCTCGTAGTCCTGTCCGCCACTGTCTCCTCACCCGCACACGCAGCAGAGACCCTGCCCCTCTCCGAAGCCGTCGACAGCCTGGCGTTGGGGACGGAGTCCCGCGACGGCTACACCCGCGACAAGTTCCGCCACTGGAACACCGGCGACAACCCGTCCGACGGCTGCAACACCCGCGCCGAAGTCCTGATCCACGAAGCCACCGAGCCACCCGCGGTCGGACCGAACTGCCGCCTGGAAGGCGGGAGCTGGCTCTCGTACTACGACGCCGTCGTGGTGGAGTCGGCCTCCGGCCTGGACATCGACCACATGGTGCCCCTCGCCGAGGCGTGGGACAGCGGGGCGTCGGCCTGGACCGCGCAGCGCCGCGAGCGGTACGCCAACGACCAGGGCCAGGAGGCGTCGCTGGTCGCGGTCACCGCCCGTTCGAACCGGAGCAAGGCCGACCAGGACCCGGCCCAGTGGCTCCCTCCCGCCGCCGACGCGCACTGCCGCTACGCCGCGGAGTGGGTCGGCACCAAGCTCCGCTGGAGCCTGACAACCGACGACGCCGAGCTCGCAGCCCTGCGTGAACTGGCCGACGCCTGTCCGCTTCAGACCGTGACGTACGAGCCGGCCCCGTAACAGGGCAAGGCCCCCGACGCCGAGCCGGATCCAGGGCCTTCCGCCCTGTGACCATCTCCCCCCTGCGCCCGATGCTCCGCCCCCCCCGCGGGCTCGGGTGCAGGGGAGTTCTCGAAGGAATCGGTGGGCACGAAGTGCACTCGTGAGGCCGAAGGCCGACACCACCGGCTCATGGGGCTTCATGGCGAGGGTCGAGAGCGGACTACGGTCAGGCGCTGCGCGGCCGGCGCCCGGACGTCTTCTTCGCCGCGGCCTTCTTCGTGGTCTTCTTCGCCGCCGTCTTCTTGGCCGGCTGCTTCTTCGCGGTCTTCTTCTTCGGCAGCTCGTGCACGTCGGCGTCCTCACCGCGCGAGGCCCGCGCCTTCTTCACGGACTCGTTCAGCGCGGCCATCAGGTCGACGACCTTCCCCGGCTTCGACTCCGGCTCCTCCATCTTCGGCGGCTCGCGATCCTCCCGCTTGGCCTCGATGAGCTGTGAGAGGGCCTCGGTGTAGGTGTCCTCGAACTCGGCACCCTCGAGGTCCTCGCGGGTCATGCTGTCCATGAGCGCGAGCGCGCCGTCGATCTCCTCGTTGCTGAGCTCGACCGGGGGCGGCAGCAGTTCCTCCGGCGAGCGGATCTCGTCGGGCCAGCGCATCGCGTGCAGGACGATGGCGTCCTCGCGGACCCGCAGCAGCCCGAGGCGCTCGCGGCCGGACCAGGCGTACTTCGCGACAGCCACCTTGCTGGACCGGGCGAGAGCCAGGCGGAGCAGCTTGTAGGGCTTCGCGGCGACTTGCGCGCTTATCTAGAGGCGGCTTTTGCGGTGAGGTACGTGCGGTGTGGGGTCACACGGGTGTGTGGCTCGCGAGTATCTGAGAGGTCTTTGGCGCGTTTGGTTCGTTAGGCCATCCGTGAAGTTCTATGCGGAGAAGGCGGTCCTTCGGGAGCCGGCAGGGACGCAGTGGGTTGTCGTGGATGACGGCTATCACCTGCATCGGGAGGCTTGCCTCTACTTGGCGAGCCTGCGGGGTGGAGGCTCTTCGGTGAACACCGAACGCAACTACGCGTCGCGGCTTGCTCTGTATCTGACCTGGTGCGGCGAGCGTGATCTGGAGTGGTCGCGGCCGGGGTTCGTGCGCCTGCTGTCGTTTCGCGACTGGCTGGTCAGCGTGCCGTTGCCGCCGCGAGGCCGAAGGAGTTCGGCCGGTCCGCGGTTTCGGAAGGAGTCGAGCGCGAATGCGGTGCTGACCACGATGGCGGAGTTCCTCCGGTTCGGGGTCGGCCACGGCTGGGTGCCCTCGGAGGTTGCGGAGTCTTTGTCGCGGCCGAAGTACTTGCGGTTCGTGCCGCAGGGGTTCGAGACGGGTGAGAACGGTCAGTTCCGGCACGTTCGAGCCCGCACGCTCAAGTTCAAAGTCGACGATCCCGGCATCGAGTGCTTCACGCCGGAGCAGGTCGACCTCATGATCCGTCTGGCCCGGCACGCCCGGGACAAGTTCTTGATCGTGCTGATGCGGGCGACCGGGATGCGCATCGGCGAGACCCTTGGACTGCGCCGGGAGGATCTCCATCTGCTGTCCGATTCACGGTCGTTGGGCTGCCGCTCCAAGGGGCCGCACGTCCACGTCAGGCGGCGTCCGGACAACGCCAACAACGCACTGGCCAAGTCGGTGAAGTCGAGGGTCGTTCCGGTCGGTGAGGACGTGACGCTCGCCTACCGCGATTACCAGTGGGAGCGGGCGGAAGTGCCCGCGGCCGATGAGTGCGACATGGTCTTCGTGAACCTGTTCCGGGCTCCGCTGGGCCGGCCGATGAGTTATCCGAACGCCAAGCAGCTCTTCGATCGGCTCGCGAAGTGGGCGGAGATCGTTGCCCGTCCGCACATGCTGCGGCACACGGCGGCGACCGAGTGGATCGCCGCGGGGGTTCTGCAGGACGTGGTCCAGACCCTGTTGGGACACGCTTCTCCGGCGTCGCTCGCTCCTTATCTGCACGCCAGCGACACCCGCAAGCGCGAGGCGGTCGAGCGCGTCGCACGGGAGGTCCGGTGACCATGCAACGGCCGGAAGCACAGGTCATCTCGCTGCCGTCGGCGGCTCGTGGTGATCGAGACGGCTGGCTTCGATGGCTCACAGACAACGTCCGCCAGGACTGGCGTCCGGGCGAGTGGGACCAGCAGGCCTGGCTGTTCACCGCCGGGACCCGGCCAGTTCTCGCAATGCGATCTGGAAGTGCCTGGTCGCTGCCTGCCCGCGGGGCACGAATGCGCGTCGTCAGGGGCTTTGTGATGGCTGCAGGAAGGCCTTCCAGACCGGCAACCACGCATGCGCGAGCCGCGAGGAGTTCATCGCCACGTTCGTCCCCGACCGCAGGGTCAGGGGCGTCGACCCGGTCGACTGCCTGGTCGAGCGGGACGGGGTCCGCTGCGGCAGAGTCCAGCAGACGCACGGGCTCTGCCTGAGCCACTACACGCTCTGGTTCCGGTTCACGGATCTTCCGATCTCTGAGTGGGCCGTGTCTGGTCTCACCCGCCCGTTTCCGGTCCCGGCTGCCTGCACGGTGCTCCGTTGCCCGAACAAGTCGCTGCACGAAGCGATCCCGGTCTGCACCTATCACCTGCGGCGATGGGAGGCCGAGTTCCCGTCCCGCAGCCGGGAGGAGACCGCGGAGATCCGCAGCTGGGCCACCACCCAGTCCCCGGTCCTGGACACCTACAAGTTCTCGCTCATTTCCTTAAGTCCGGTGCTGCGGCTGGAGTTTCTGCTCGGCCTGCAGCGGCCCTCACTGACCTTTTCGGAGGATCCTGGTGAAGGCCCGTATCCGGCATCTGACCGGCACGGCAATGATCGGGCCTGTGCCTTCCTCCAAGTGGAAGGCGACGCGACAAGGGGCCGGTGGAGCGGTTCTTCCGGACCCTGCGTGAGGGTCTGCTGGAGGTGCTGCCCGGCTACAAGGGTCCCGACATCCACGCGCGCGGCGAGCTTCCCGAGGCCGACGCGTTCTTCTTCCTCGACGAGTTGGAGGAGATCGTCCGGGAGTGGATCGCGGTGGTCTACCACTGCCGTCCCCATGCCGGTCTGGTCGATCCTGGTGTGCCGGGTTTGCGGATGTCGCCTGCGCAGATGTTCGAGCACGGGATGGCGAGGGCCGGCTACATCGTGGTGCCCCGGGATCCGGAGCTCGCCTTCGAGTTCCTGGCGACGAAATGGCGCACGGTCCAGCACTACGGTGTGGAGATCGACCGCCGCCGCTACCGCGGCCCCGGTCTGCCCGCTCCCGGCATCCGCAGCCCGTACGAGGGGCCGGTGAAGAACAGCTGGCCGTTCCAGGTCGACCCGGACGACATCACCCGTATCTACTTCCGCGACCCGGCAACCCGCCTCTGGCACACCCTGACCTGGGAGCATGCGCCGGTGGCGGGGATGCCGTTGAGTGAGGACGCCCTGGTCTTCGCCCGGAAGCTGGCCTCCGCGAAGTACCGGTATCCCGACGACCGGCTGGCCGTCGCCGACCTGCTGGAGCGCTGGAACCTGGGGCTGGGCACCACGCTCACGGAGCGGCGCATCGCCCTGCGCCTGTCCCGCGAGCAGGCCGCCCTCGACCTGCCCCGCACCGGCGATCCGGAGACCGCCGCCCTGCCCTCCGTCCGCCGGGCGCTGGGCCAGGACCCGCGGCCGGCCGAACCTCCAGTCGCCGAGCAGCCTCTTGACGCGGGTGATGACGACGAGGCCGACCTCGGGCCCGCCGGCGAAGACGACTTCTACACCGACGCTCTGGAGGACGTGTGAGTGCCCCGGCGAGCCGACCGGATCCTGGGAATCTGGCTCTGTCACGGAAGGAGGACTTCCAGGCGTTCGCCGACGCACCGCGCCGCATCCAGCCCGGAACGCTCAACCGCAGCGAGATCGGAGCCCTGGACACGGCGGCGCGAAGCGCCTACGACCGTGCGCGCCGGGAGTGGCACGCCAATCTGGGTCCGATCCGTACTCCTCAACTGGCTTCGCTGCACGAAGACTTGTGGGACATCGTGGACAGCAACCTCCAGGACGGCGACAAGGCGAAGGGGGCTGTGGCCGTCGACGCATTCCCGGGGCTGGGCAAGACCACGGCGGTGCTCGCCTTCGCCCGCGCATTCCACCGCCGGGAGATCGCCGAGCACGGCAGCTTCACCGTGCAGGGGCATGAGCGGTGGCCGGTGTGCCGGGTGGGCCTGACGGGCAACACCGGCATGAAGGACCTCAACCGGGCCATGCTGGAGTTCTTCGGCCATCCCGGACGTCAGAACTCCACGGCCGCCCAGCTCGGTCTGCAGGCCCTGGACTGCGTGGTGTCCTGCGAGGTTCGCCTGCTGATCCTGGACGACCTGCACTTCCTGAAGTGGCGCAAGACCAGCGGCATCGAGGTAAGCAACCACCTCAAGTGGATCGCCAACGAGTTCCCCGTCACCCTCCTCAAGGTCGGCGTGGGACTCGCGGACAAGGGCCTGTTCAGCGAGGGCGAGGCGAGCGGTGACATCGTTGTGGCGCAGACCGGCCGGCGCACCACCCGCCTCGACATGCCGCCCTTCACCATCGACACCGACCAGGGCCGTGCTCACTGGCGGCGGCTGCTGTTGGCCCTGGAACAGCGCATCGTCCTGGCCGACACGTATCCCGGCATGCTCGCCGACGACCTGTCCGACTACCTCTTCGCCCGGTCGACCGGGCACATCGGCTCCTTGATGACCCTGGTCAACCGCGGCTGCCAGCGGGCCCAGCGCACCGGCACCGAACGCCTCACCCGTGATCTCCTCGACCGCGTCAGGAACGACGAGGCCGCCGAACAGGCCCGCCGCGAACTCGAATACGCCCTGGCGGCGGGGAGGGCCACCAGCCGTCCGCGAAGGGATCGGGCCGCCGGATGAGCACCGGACGGCGGGCCCTGCCGATCCGGTGCTCACCGCAGCCCGGTGAAGCCCTGGACTCCTGGCTGGAGTTCACCGCCGCACGCCTGACCTGCCCGTTCACCGACGTGCTCAGCGCGCTCGGCCTCCCCAACCGGGAGACGGCCAGGGCCGCACTGGTCCTGCCGGCCTGGACCATCCGCCTCACCCGGGACGAACGGGCGGCCATCACCGAGGTCACCGGGATCGCCGAAGACGTGCTCACGGCAATGACCTTGCAGCCCTTCGACGGGCACGCGGTGGACATCCTGCCCCGGCACCGGCGAGTGAACCGGCGGGTGCTGTGGGGACGGGCCGGATCCCGGTTCTGCCCCTCATGCCTGGCCGACACCGGTGGGCGCTGGCCCGTGACCTGGCGGCTGAGCTGGTCCTTCGCCTGCACCCGCCACCACGTCCTGCTGGCCGACCGCTGCCCGGCCTGCCACCGCATCCCCCGCCTGCGCTCCCACCCCCGACGGGACACACCCCGTCCGGGACAGTGCTCCAGCGCCGCCCCCGACAGCGGACCACGGCCACCTCGCTGCCACCACCCCCTCACCGATACCCCCGCCACCGCGATCCCGGCCGACGGACCCCTGGCCGAAACCCAACGCCTCATCGACACCGCCCTCACCACCCCCAGCCGCCCGGTGCACTGGCCGCTGTACGGGCCCGGTGGCGCGCCGTTGAACATGGTCCTGCGCGATACGAAGAGCCTGGGAGTACTCGTCCTCAACCACGCAACCCCGACCGACCTTCGCCCGCTCGCGCCGCCCGATGTCCTGGACCGTGTGGAGCGCTACCGCGCCGACCCGCTGCCCGCAGGCTCCCCGCGGGCACCGGACGCCCGCCACGGTGACCTGCACAGCTATGCCGCTCCCGGCGACGCCGCCGCGACGGCCGTGGCGGTCACGGCGGCGTTCCGTATCCTGCGCGCCGCGAACATCCGCTCCGCGGCCCGGGCCGCGCAGTGGCTGACCGACCGGATGGCCGCCTCCGGCAAGCCGCTGTACCCCGGCAACGTCGTCGCCCCCGGCGTCGCGATCTCGCCCGCGCTCGAAGCCGCGCTGCGGTGCAGCAGGGAGACCAAGCTGATGCCGGTGGCACGCCTACGTCACCGGACCGACGTCGACTCCACCCGGCCCCCGGCCGACCACAACGCCAGAGCCCGCCTGTTGCCGACCGGCCTGTGGCCGGAGTGGACGCTGCGGCTCACTCCACGGCACGCCAGCGGCAGGCCCGCCGCCCAACGCGCCGACGAACTCCTCGCCGTCGCCTGCCTGCTGGCCGGGAACACCACCCCGATTCGCGCGGAGGTTCGCCTGACCGGCACCACCGTCAGCAGCCACAACGTGTCCACGTTCCTCGCCACCCTCACCCGCCACCCGCACAGCACCGACATCCTGCGCACGCTCATCCTGCTCGCCGACCACCTCGACGCGCACGGCGCCCCGATCGACTACGCACGCCGACGCGCACTGTTCACCACCCGCCCCCAATTCATCGACGCGCGAGCATGGTTGGAGCTGCAGCGGCGGCTGCGCTCGAACCCCAGCCCCAACCCAGTACACGCCGAGCGCTGGCTTTTCCACACCCTGACCGGCTCACCCGCCCACCTCGCCCACCCCGACATCGCGCCCTCCACCTCCGCTCAACGCCAGCACTACCAGCGCTTCCGCTGGCGGATCCTGCCCGCCGAGGCCGAACTCCTCCACCACACCGCACGACGTCTCCTCGACGAACACGGCATCGACGAGCCCGTCCAGTGGACGCCCCAGCTCCCCGACCGTGCGCTGCACGGCCTCCATCTGCCCGGGCCCGACCCACACAGCATCAGCCCTGAACGGCTCCACCAGGCCGTACCCGGCAGCGACTTCTCCATTGCCCAGCTCGCCCGCACCCTGGAGACGACCACCGCACATGTCGTCCACCTGCTCTCCGAGCACCCCGTCGACTGGAGCCCACCCCGCTTCCGCCGCACCCAGCACACCGCCACCCGGACAGCACAGTGGCGCCAGTGGTACGAACGCGACCGCCTCTCCCTCCAGGCCATCGCCGACCTGGAGGAGACCACCCTCGCAACCATCCGCCTCGCACTCCTCAAGAACGGCACCCAACTGCGCCCCGCCGGCTCCCGTCCAGGCCGACCGAGACGGAAGTGAGCCGAGCGATGGTCAGGCAACGCTGCCGGTCTCCGTGGCAGCGCGGAACGCAGGGCTTCGGCGTAGTTGTGTGACGCCCATTCTATGCTGGTGCACACATTCACTCGTTGGGGGACTCCGTTGCCAGCGGGATACCGCAACGCCAGCAGTCGTTCGCGTGGTCGTCCTGGCAGACATAGCGGATGGCGCCATCCACGCACCATTCGGCGGCCTCCTCGGACAGCAGGTCGGGCCCGGCAAGGAGCAGCCGACGAAATTCCGTGGTGTCCGCAATGTCTGCCGGCCGGTTGGTGAACCACTCGTCGAACCAAGGCTTGTCTCGGTGTATGCGCCAGTGCGCATTCTCCCGGTCGTCGACAGCCGCAAGGAACCGATCGACGATGCGCCCCCAACTCGGTGCTCCGAACCAGCCGTTGTCGGACGCGCAGAAGGATTCGATCAGGGTTCGCAGGCCGAACTCCTTCTCGCTAAGGCAGTACCTTCGCCCCCATGAGATCGCGACCTGTGCCATCCCCGCGAGTTCTACGCGCGGATCAACCTCGTGTGCCAGGTCGTCAGGGTTGTGGCAGGCCAGCCCGAGCTCGAGAAAAACAGACTGCCCGGTCGGTAGAACCCGGGACGGGTTGACGATCGCGAGACCGAGACCAATCCAGTCGACATGGTCGAACGACAGCATCGAGCGCACGAGTCGGGTGGTTGCCGTGTTGATCCGCATCATTGTGCCGTCGTGGAGCGGACTCTTCCCGGCATGCCAGTTCTCGACGGGTGTGTTGCGCCACACGGCGAGCGTGATGCGGGTGGCAGCGAGCCACAGCAGGGCGTCGTCGTCGAGGTGCCCGAACCGCTTGGCGCACTCCTGGGCGCCGTAGGTGATCAACTCTTCCGGTTTCGGCCACCTGTGGCTGTCGGGCCCTTCAGGCCCTTCAGGCGCGTACTCGTAGTCGTCGGCGTACTCGTCGAGGATCGCGCTCAACTCGGCTGCGCTGTAAGCCTCGCTGTACTCGGAGCTGTCCGGCTCCTCGACGGTGTACATGTCGTGGTCCCAGGAGACGTACACGTCGCCCCAGAGCACGACGTCATCGCACTCGTTGGCGTTGTCCGTCACAACCGGCCTGATGGTGATCGGGGCAGTACGCCCGTCGGTTCGCTCGCCGTCCTTCTCGGCGGCCCATGCGGTGATGACCCCGAGCGGCTTCGGAAGGAGAGGACCGACCTCGGTGATGCTGAACGGCTCGTCGTCGTCATCGGTGTCGAACCGGCTGTTGACGAACGCGACCGCCTCGGAGGGTGTGCTGACGATGGACTGGCTACCACTCTCGTTGTCAACTACACGCCACAACGCTCTGTTCTTCACGGTGCTCTCCGATCGCGGTGAGTGCACCCGGGGCGGGTGCGATGCGCCGGGTCGCTCGGCACTGACACCAACCTATGGGCTGATCAACCCATCCGTAGTCCCGAAGGTGCTTGTCGGCGATAACGTTCAGTACGTTCGCGTGCAACCTGCTTTTCGCGACCGCGGCGACACATCAGAGTCCAACGGCGCAGGAGGCGAAGATGGCGCTGAACAAGAAGGGTTCCCGGCGTATAACCGTTGACGGGATCGAGTACCGCTGGCGGATCCGCAGGAAGCCCTCCTACATGCAGGGACTCTGCTGGACACCACTGACCTATGCGGTTGAAGCAGCCAGCGGCAGCCAGCCGGGCACGACCTTGATCGTCACCAGCGGCCAGGCCCATCCCAGCAACTGGGTGGGTGCCGAGGCAGTGCCCATCCGCCCAGCCCACGTTGCTGCCAGCATCCGAGAAGCACGGGACCGAGGCTGGGAACCAACCAAGGCCGGATCTCCTTTCCAGCTCGACCGATCCGCAGGGTTCATCGCCCAGCAATGAGACAAAGCGAAGAAAAGCATCCCATGTCGGTCGAACTGCCGCAGAGGCTCCAAGCCTGGTTCGCCGAGCATGAGGAACGCCTGCAATCCTGCGGAATCACGGGTGCGGTCCAGCAGTCGCCCGAGGACGGCCGAACCAAGAACAGCACCTGGATGACGCTCGAAAACGATGACTTCGTCGCCGTGCTCATCGTCTGGAGCAGCGGGGAAGCCGAGCTTGAGTACGGGGACATGGCAACAGGCCAGGTCCGACAACAGCACCGGGATCTCTGCACCTTCCAGGACCTCCTCGACGCCATCGAGACCATCCACGAATGGATCCGCATAAAGGGCGAGCCGTCCGTGGAAGGGTGACCTCCGGCGAGTTCGAGAAAGCCTGGGCCGAGTTCCTTGACAGATTGCAACCCGACCCCGCCAACCTCTCGGTGTTCCGAGGGCTTCTTGGCATCATCGCGACATGACCCCGGCCCTTCCCCGCACCATCCGAGCCGTCGACACCGCTCAGCTCCTGGACCTGGCCCAGGAGGCCACCATGCATGGCTTCAGCCAGCGGCTCCCGGTCGACTGGCTACGAGAGCACCTCGCCGCAGAAGCGACGCACTACCTGTTCCCGACACTCGTGCAGCGGCTCACGCACCGTCCCGAGGTGCCGCTGCAGTGGAGGTGCCAGCAACTGCTGACCGTCAGCACCGGCGAGCAGATCTGGGGTCTCCTCGACGTCCTTCCCGACACCTTCGACAAGATCCCGGAGACCTTGGACCCGGCGTCCAAGAAGGACATCGTCAACCGCATCGAGCAAGCAGTGAAGGTACGGGAGTGGATGGAACGGACGGCCGCCGATGCAGGTTCATGAGGTCCGGCGCAGCCGGCTGGGCAGTCTGAGGAAATGACATCGATCTGAGACAGCCGCTTGCCGACACGTCGTGAGACTGGAGGGGAACGTCCAGGTCATAGCGTCGGCGCCTGACACCGAAAGTGAGAACCTACACCAGGCTATGAGGGCAACCGCCGCCGCGCACCAGCACGGGCGCCCAGCCAGCTCTGCTGGGCGCCTGCTGAGCCGAACACCCCGTCCCCGCTGTGCCGATCTTTGCTTCGGCTGCGCGGAGCGCGCTACGACGAGCCCAGCGTGTCTGCGCTGAGCAGGGCAGCTCGCGGTCACGTCCGTGGCCGGTACGACGGCTCCCGCCAGCTGTCTCCGTCTGATCCCGTTCATCTAGACCAAGGCCTCGCCATGAGCGTCACGGCCGTGTCTCCTGGATCAGTCCCGACCAGGGAGCGTGCCCCAGATCGAAGGGGCGCTGCGTAGCGGCGGCAGGGTGACTTCTGGGGTGTTCTGACCGCGAGGCCGGGGTTGCATGCTGACGGGGCGGGGTCTGGTCGACCAGAGTCCTGGCATGGTGCAGAACCTTGTTGCCGTCTTCAGCCTGTTGATCGGTACTGCGGGTCTGCTGCTGAGTTACGCAGGCCACCGGCAGAAGACCCGGCAGGATGCGCAGGATCGCGCGCTCCGTGCGGACGAACAGCAGAGGATGGAGCACGATCGAGAGCAGGAGCGGCAACGACAGGATCAGGAAGCGCGCGCCCGGCGGGAGCGGGAAGCACGCGATCGGGAACGGGAGGCGCGCGCCCGGCGGGAGCGGGAAGCGCGCGCGCAGTGGGAGCGGGACCGGTATCAGGCATCCATGATCGGCGGGCATATCGGGCTGTCCCCGTCCTCTCTCGACGACAGCTGGGTCGTCCCGCAGGTCGTGATCAACAACGGGTCGAACCAGCCGGTCCGGGATTTGCGCGCGACCTTCCGTGGCGAGGTGACCAACGAACTGCGCCTCGTCGGCACCGGTCGCCATTACTTCCCGCTGCCGCCCGTGCAGATCTCGGGCGAGCGCTACGACCAGCTGGGTCAGGTCACCGTCGAGTTCACCGACGTCGCCGGGGTTCGCTGGCGCCGCGAAGGCTACGGTGCCCTGCAACGTGCCCGGCAGGGCGCCGACGGGCAGGAAGTCTGGGGGAACCCGGAGCCCCCCGTCGTCGAACGCGTAGTTGAGCGCCCGGACACGGCCTTGCCGCGAAAGAGGAGCGAAGTCGCACGGCCACCGCAAGCGCAACGGGAGCCCACGATGCCGGCGCCCGCGCAGGCCGGACCGCCCGCACCGGCGCCAGCAGAGCGACGTGTCGGGTGCCTTGGGCCGGTGGTTGTGCTGGGTTCCGTGGTGCTCATCGCAGGAGGTATCTGGTGGCTCCTGCATTAGGCCCGCCATGGCGCCGCGATACGGCGGTGGAGGCCGCAGCGACTCCCGCGTTCTCGGCGGCAGGTGATGAACTGGCTGCCGATGTGCTGGCCCTCCCGCTCACTGGCCGTACTGCCGCCTTCGCTGGGTCGCAGGCTGCGGTCTGTTCGTTGAGCAGCTCAGCCAGGGCTGCCCGGTTCATCTGCCCCTTCCTGCCCTTGATGTCGCAGCTGTACTGAGTCGTTGTAGTGGAGCCGCTGGCGGGTCCAGAGAGTGAGGTCGCTGCTGGTGGCGACGGCCAGGGTCAGTCCGGAGGGTGAGAATCCGGCGGTGCGGAGTGCTGAGTACTCCAAGTGGAAGACGGCCACCGTGCCTCTCCCGCTGGGCCTTTGTGGGTCCCGCCGTCTGCGGAGAGGATGACGCGGTCGTGGGGCCATTCTGGGCTGACGACGTCCAGGGTCCAGCCGTCGGGGGTGATGGTGTGGAGGCCGCCGCCGAAGATACCGGCGATGCGGACCTGGGTGCCTTCGACCGGCCCGAGGCCGGGGCAAGTGAGGTCTGGGTGGGCGTCGGGGGTGCTGGTGTCGGGATTAGGATCCCGATCGCGGGCGATCTTCTCGCCGGTGACCGCGTTGAAGAGCCCGTGGCCGTCGCTGGAGACGACCATGACGAGGTCGTGCCCGCTGTCGGGGTGGACGGCGAAGCCGATGCCGAGCAGGCCGCCGATGGGGGTTCTGTGGTCAAGTACCGGCTGCCATGGCTCCGGGGCCGGCATGACGGGGGCGGCGAGGTAGCGCTCGCGCAGCTTCTGCTGGTACTCCGTGATCAACTCGTCTCCTCGGTGCGATTCGCGTCGAGGGTCTCTCGCGCAGCGGCCCAGGTCGACTCAAATTCATGCTGGGTGATCTCGATAGGGCCGTCAGCGTCTTGCCACCCGTGCAGACTGCCCTCCGCGAGGACTCCACACTTCCGCTCGTAGGCGGTCATCGCCGCGGGGTCGCCGTGGTCCCGGGCCTCGATGACCTCCGTCAGGGAGGCCGCAGCCACGGACCGGCGCTGAGGTCCTTGCAGGTCGACCTGCCGTAGCGCCCATCCGTTGTCGTCGAGTTCGATGTACGTCCAGGTGTCGCTCTCGTCGTCGTAGGCGCGGATCCAAGGGGTCACGTTGGCATGATCTCGCGGCGGAAGGATGCAGGCTCCGGCGGGTCGAGGAAGCAGACACCCTCCGGCCTGGTGGCTGTCGGGGTGCTCTAGGGAGCGGGCAGCGGGCGGTTCTCGGCACGGATCATGCGACGGAGGCTGGTGCGGGCTGCGGCGAGGTCATCCTCGAGCACGGTGACTCGCTGCTGAATCTCTGTGTTTTCCGCGGTCGCTTGTCGTTCCGCCGTGGACAGCCG
>NZ_JBHUQX010000019.1:0-40947 GCF_042674225.1 Streptomyces sp. NPDC056948 | reverse complement strand
GGTCTGTTCGAACGGCTCCCAGGCGTTGTCCTTCTTCACCGTGCACAGGGCCCAGATGATGAACCCGGAGATCGCGATCATCACGACCGACCAGACCGGGTAGGACGGCAGGGAGAGGAAGTTGGCGATGATGATGAGTGCGGCGATGCCCACGCCGGCGACGCGTGCCCATGTCGACGCCTGGAACAGCCCCATGCTGACGAGCACGGCGACCGCGCCCAGGACCAGGTGGATCCAGCCCCAGCTCGTGAGGTCGAACGCGAAGACGTAGTTGGGGGTCGAGAGGAACACCTCGTCCTCGGCGATCGCCGCGATGCCACGCATGATGCCCAGGATCCCACCGATCATGAGCATGACGGCGGCGAAGACCATCAGACCGACGGCCCATTCGCGTTTCGCCGTCGAGTGCGCGTGCGTAGGGTGTGTGGCGGTCATCCTGCTGCCTCGTTTCTGTCGGGGGCTAGGGTTCCGACGGGCCGGAGCCGCTCAGGACCAGCTCCTTCGCCCTGCGGAACTCGTCGTCCGTGATGTCGCCGCGGGCGCGGATCTCGGACAGCCTGGCGAGTTCGTCGACGCTGCTCCCCCGTCCTTCGCCGCCCTTGGCTGTCTCTCGTATGTAGCTGTCGAGGGCCTCCTGCTGCGCGCGGGCCTGGGACACTTCCCGGCGGCCCATGTTCTTGCCCCGCGCGACGACGTAGACGAACACGCCGAGGAAGGGCAGGACGATGCAGAACACCAGCCAGCCGGTCTTGGCCCAACCGCCCAGATCGTCGTCACGGAAGATGTCCAGGACGACCCGGAAGAGCAGCACGAACCACATGATCCACAGGAAGAACCACAGCATCGTCCAGAAGGCGCTCAACAACGGAAAGTCGTACGCCAGGTAGGTCTGCGCACTCATCTCACTCCTCCGTCCCGGGCGCAAGCCGCCCGGCAAGCCGTTCCGTGCCGTTCTCAGCGTGCCCATGTCCGGCACGGGACTGCCTCACCCGGGACGGGTGAGCGTGCTGGTTCCGCGAAGCGCCCCCCGCCGGGCGAAGGCGAGCCGGGCCTCGGCCGGCCCGAGCAGGACGAGCCACAGGCCGAGCAGCCGGGTCAGCGCAGGGGCCGGCTCCGTCCCGGGCGGCCAGGGCCGTGCAGAGGGTGCCGGGTCACCCGCGACGGGTGATCCGTTCCCGGCGCCGTGGCGATGAGGTGGAGACCGCACCCCCACAGGACCGAGAGAGACGAGATGAACGATCCAGCGGCCGCCCGGACCGAGCCCGCCCGGCCCCGGCAGGAGCGGGAGCGGCACCCGCGACAAGAGGGACCGAGGCGGCGCGCGAGGATCGCCGTCCTGGTGCGCGCGGCGCTCATCGCGATCGGGCTCGTCACCGTCTACTACGTGCTGCCCCTGGACGGTCGCAGTACAAGCAGCGGCACCACGGTGCTGCTCGCCTGCGGCCTGCTGCTGGTCGTCCTGGTCTTCTGGTGGGAGGTGCAGGCCATCGCCCACTCGCCCTTCCCCCGGCTGAAGGCCGTCGAGGCCCTGGCCGCCACGCTCGTCCTGTACCTCCTGCTCTTCGCGGGCACCTACTTCCTGCTGGAGCACTCCACTCCGGGTTCCTTCAGCGAGCCGCTGACCAAGACGGACTCCCTGTACTTCACGCTGACCACGTTCACCACCGTCGGGTACGGCGACATCGTCGCCCGTTCCCAGACGGGGCGGGTACTGACGATGCTTCAGATGGTCGGCGGGCTGCTGCTGGTGGGCGTGGCGGCACGGATCCTCGCCGGCGCGGTGCAGGCCGGGTTGCGCAGGCGGGGCCATGAGCCGTCGGAGGACTTCTCCTCCCGGCGGGAGGGCTGAGCCATGACCGTACCGAGTCCCTTCACGACGTTCCTGTCCCCTGCCGAGCGGGCGGAGTCGGGCCGGGGCGCCCGGCGGCGGGTGCCGCGTTCGTCCCACAGCCGGTTCGAGGCGGGGCCGGAGCGGCCCGACCCGGTCGAGGTGGTGGAGCGCCAGTCGGCCACCCGCGTACAGGAGTTGGTGCCGGTCCGCTACGGCCGCATGCTCGAGTCCCCGTTCCGCTTCTACCGGGGCGCCGCGGCGATCATGGCCGCCGATCTCGGGGCCGCCGCGGACACCGGGCTGTGGGTGCAGCTCTGCGGGGACGCTCATCTGCTGAACTTCCGGCTGCTGGCTTCCCCGGAGCGCCATCTGGTCTTCGACATCAACGACTTCGACGAGACCCTGGCCGGGCCGTTCGAGTGGGACGTCAAGCGGCTGGCGGCCAGTTTCGCCATCGCGGGCCGGGCCAACGGCTTCGGCACCGCGGAGCAGAACGGCGCGGTGGAGACATGCGTACGCGCCTACCGGCAGCGGATACGGGAGTTCGCCGGCATGCGCACGCTGGACGTCTGGTACGCGCAGGACGACGCCGACCACATGCGGGAGCTGATGGCCGCGTCGATGACCAAGGAGGCCAGGCGCCGCACCGCCGAGGCCACGGCGAAGGCCCGCACCCGCACCCACCTCCAGGCCTTCGCGAAGCTCACCGGGACCACGGCCGAGGGGCGGCGGATCACACCGGACCCACCGCTGATCACCCCGCTGCGGGACCTGGTGACCGACTCCTCGCCCGGGCAGGAGAAGGAACTGCTCACCGTCCTGGAGGGGTATGCGGACAGTCTGTCGTCCGAGCGCCGGCACCTGTTGCGCCGCTACCGCCTGGTGGACATCGCCCGCAAGGTGGTGGGGGTCGGCAGTGTCGGCACCCGCTGCTGGATCGTGCTGCTGCTCGGCCGGGACGACGATGATCCCCTGCTGCTCCAGGCCAAGGAGGCACAGCATTCGGTGCTCGCCGCCCACACCGGCGGGGACAGCTACGACAACCAGGGCCGTCGCGTGGTGGCGGGACAGCGGCTGATCCAGACGACCAGTGACATCCTCCTGGGCTGGACGCACGCCATCGGCCTCGACGGACACGAACGGGACTTCTACGTACGCCAGTTGCGGGACTGGAAGGGCATCGCGCGTGCGGACACCATGGACCCGGCCATGCTCCGCCTGTTCGCGCGGCTGTGCGGGGCGAGCCTGGCACGGGCCCACGCCCGCTCGGGAGACGCCGTCGCCATCGCGGCGTACCTGGGCGGCGGCGACCGGTTCGACCGCGCGCTCGCGACCTTCGCCCAGGCCTACGCCGATCAGAACGAGCGCGACTTCGCGGCACTGGGCGCGGCCGCCCGCTCCGGCAGGATCACCACGGCGACCCTGTGACCCCCGCTCGCTCCGGCACGCTCACTCCGGGAGCTGGCGCATCTCCACGACCCTGAGACCCAGCGACTGGAAGCGGGTGAGCAGCCCGTACAGGTGGGCCTCGTCGATGACGGAGCCGAACAGGACCGTCTGACCGGACATCACCACGTGATCCAGCTCCGGGAAGACCTTGGCCAGCGTCTCCGACATGTGTCCGTCGACGCGGATCTCGTAGCGCATGAGCTGCTCTCCCGCGGGCGGCGTGGGGCGGGACGTGCACGCCCTTCCCTTGCGATGGTCCGCCCTGGCGCGCCGTCCGCCCTCACCCGGCGCAGGTGAACCTGCGTCGCGTCTCATTCCTTCAGGACGATCTTGAGGATGATGATCAGCAGACCGAGCAGCAGGTTCACCGCGGCGGAGACGGCCATCTGCCTCCCGGAGGCGCCGGCCCGGGCCGCCGCGGCCATCGACCAGCCGACCTGCCCCGCCACCGCCACGGAGAGCGCCAGCCACAGGGTGCCCGGCATGTCCAGGGGCAGCAGCGGGCTGATCGCCACGGCGGCGGCGGACGGGACGGCGGCCTCCAGGATCGGCCACTCCTCGCGGCACACCTGCAGCACGGCCCGGCGGCCCACGGCCCCCTCCGCCAGGCGCGCCCCGAAGAGCTGGGCGTGCACGTGCGCGAGCCAGAACACCGCACCGGTCAGCAGCAGGAGCGCCACGAGTTCCACCCGGGGCAGCGAACCCAGGGTTCCGACGCCGATCACCACGGAGGCGGCGAGCATGGAGCCGTAGACGCCGCCGGTGTAGTCGGCCCGGGACCGCCGTGAGCCAGGCGTGGTGGCCGTGGTTCCGCTCACAGGAGCCGCCGTTCGCGCGCCCGGCGGACGGCGTCGCCGCGGCGGGTGACGGCGAGCTTGCGGTAGATGCTCTTGAGGTGGGTCTTCACGGTGTTCACGGACACGTGGAGGTCGGCGGCGATCTCCTCCGTCGACATCATCTCGGCCACGCGCCGCAGCACATCACGCTCGCGGGCGCTCAGCTCCTCGACGGCGAGCTCCGGGGGCCTGTCGGGTGCGGCGAGCCCGGGGGCGCGGTACCGGCCGGGGCCCGGGAGGAGCCAGCCGGCGGCCAGTTCCCGTGGCCGGCCGGTGCTCAGCAGCGGCCGGATCCAGGGGCCGGCTTCCAGGAACGGGCGGCGCAGCTGCTCGCGCCTGCCGTCCAGGAGTGCCCGGGCGACCAGGCGACGGGCGGTGGTGGGGTCCCCGGTGTCGAGGGCTGCGCGGGCGCGTACCAGTGTGGCGCGGACGGTCACCGCCGGGCCGGGCCTGTCGTTCTCCGGCAGGCCGTCGAGCAGGTCGAGCGCGCCTTCGGGCCGGCCCGCGGCGAGCCGGGCGCGGGCCGCCTCGACCGCGCACGCCCTCCGGTGGTGCGCCACCTTCTCCACGGCCTGCCGGGCCGGCTCGGGATGCCCCTGGGCCAGATGGGCGGCGGACGCGAGCAGGGCGGCGTGGTCCTCCGCCCAGGGTGAGCTCACGGCCGCCGGGACGGTCGCGTCCGCCGCTGCCAGCGCGGCCCGGGCGTCGCCCCGGGCCAGGAACAGCCGCCCTCGGGTGAGGGTCAGGCCGGCCCGCACCACCGGGTCCTCGGCGAGCGGGTGGGAGACGGCCGCTTCGTCGAGGAGCGCCTGCGCCTCGTCGAGTTCGTCGCGGTCGATGAGGACGGCGGCCAGGACCAGTGGGCCGATGCCGGACCGGGAGCGCCGCGGGAGGCTGTACCGCTCGGCCTGGGCGGCCGCCGCGAGGGCCTTGTGCTCGGCCGGGCCGAGCCAGCCGTTGAGGTAGTCGATCAGCGCCAGGTGGCCGAGGGCCTCCCAGCGGGGCAGTGCCGTGGCCGCTCCGTCCGGGGATCCGGCCACCGCCGACAGAGCGGCCCGGGCGTCGTCGAAGCGCCCGGCCCACAGGCGGGCTGAGCCCAGGTGGGTGAGCAGGAGGGCGGTGAGTTCCGGGTGCTCGTCGAGGAGCTGCCCGGGGACCTCCCGCTGGAGGAGCCTCGCCTGCTCGGCGGCCCGCTCCGCTCGGCCCGGAGAGCCGGTCAGCCGGGCCGCCAGGGCTTCCAGGAGGGCACAGCTCAGCCGCACCGGTGCCGGAGCGGAGCCGTCCCGGCCCAGTTCCTCCTCGGCTTGGCGCAGATGGGCCAGGCCGTGTTCGAGATCGCGCCGGCCCAGCTCGCGGGCGGCACGCACGAGGTCGGGCGCCGGGCCCGTGGCCTCGGGGCTCATCCGTGCGAACAGGGCGGACAGCTCCTCGGAGCGCAGCCCGGTGAAGAGCTGCCCGATCGCGAGATCGTCGACCACGACGCGGGCGGTGAACTCCCAGTCGTCCGCCGCGGCCCCCTGGACGAGCGCGTCGGGCAGGGCTCCGGAACGTCGCAGCCACTGCGCGGCCCGGCTGCGCAGCTCCTGCTCCAGGCCGGGGAAGCGCTCCCTCAGGTGGGCGCGGAGGATCTCCGCGAACAGGGGGTGCAGGCTGTACCAGGAGTGTCCGAGGTAGTGGACGAACGCGTTCTCGCGCTGCAGCGCGGCCAGGATCGGCTCCGCGTCGGTGCGCAGCGTCAGCGCGTTCACCAGGTCGGGGCAGCAGCGGTCCAGGACGCTGATGCGCAGCAGCAGGTCCTGGGTGCCGGGTGTCTGCCGGTCTAGCACCTCTGCCAGCAGGAAGTCGGCCACCGCGCTGTGGTCGGTTTCGAACTGTTTCAGGTAGGCGTGGGGGTCCGTGCTCTGGCCGGCGGCCAGGGCGCACAGCCGCAGTCCCGCGGCCCAGCCCTGGGTCCGCTCCACCAGGGCCCGTACGGCGCCGGCCGGCAGGTGCAGTCCGTGCCGCGACAGCAGTTCATGGGCCTCCTCGGAGGTGAAGGCCAGCTCGGCGTTCCGGATCTCCGTGATCTCGCCCGACGCCCGGTAGCGGTGCAGCGGCAGCAGGGGTTCCGTGCGGGAGACGAGGACCAGGCGCATACCCCGTCCGGCGTGGTGCAGGACGAACTGCAACTGCTCCGCGATCTCGGGGGAGGTCACCCGGTCGAACTCGTCGAGTACGACGACGGTGGTGTGGTCCCGGCGCTCCAGGTCGGCGGCCAGCCGGGTCAGCGTCCGCCGGTCCACATGGGCCGCCTCCGCCGGGCAGCCGACATCGCCCGTCACCGGCACGCCCGCGGCGCGCAGTGCCTCCAGCAGATAGGCCCAGAAGATCCCCGGAGCCTGGTCGGCGGTGTCGTTCGTGAGCCAGGCGACCGGTTCCGTGAGGCCGGCGGCCCAGTCGGCGACCAGGAGGGTCTTGCCGGCGCCGGCCGCCCCGTTGACCATCGTCAGCGGCGTGCCGAGAGCCTGGTCGAGGTGCCGGACCAGGCGGGCCCGGCGCAGGAACGTGGCGGGCCGCTTCGGCAGGGCGAACCGGCTGCGCAGCAGCGGGTCGCCCGTGGGGTCGACGCTCGCGGACGCCGGTTCGGCACCGGTCTCCTCGGTCACGGCCATGGGGCCCACCCCTGTTTGCCGTCCGACGGATCACGAGCAACGCTCGTTCCACCCAGGATCTCAAGCTTCACTCCCCTGCGCACGCCCACGGCCGGGCCCCCACGGCCTCGAAGGCCGCCGCGCAACCACCCGCGACGGGGGATGCGCCCGTGGGACGAGCGGGGTTCGCTGAGGTCCACGCGCACCACCTACGCAGCCGTGCGGTACGGCCCGGGCGGCTCGGAACGGGGGTACCGACCATGTGCCGCTGGCTCGCCTACTCGGGCACCCCCGTGCTGCTCGACGACGTCCTCTACCGGCCGCAGCACTCGCTGATCGACCAGAGCCTGCACGCGCGGATGGGCGTCGAGACCACCAACGGCGACGGCTTCGGGGTCGGCTGGTACGCGTGGCATCTGCGGACCCCCGCCGTCATCCGCGACACGGGTCCGGCCTGGAGCAACCGCAATCTGCGGGAGATCGCCGACCACGTCCGCTCGTCGCTGTTCTTCGCCCATGTGCGCGCCTCCACCGGGACGACCGTGCAGCAGACCAACTGCCATCCCTTCCGCCACGGACGCTGGCTGTGGATGCACAACGGGGCGATCTCCGGGTTCCACGACCTGCGCCGGGACCTCATGCTGACCGTGGACCCGGCGCTGTTCCCGGCGCTGGAGGGCACCACGGACTCCGAGGTGATGTTCCACGTGGCCCTCACGTTCGGGCTCGACGACGATCCGCCGGGCGCGGTGGCCCGGATGGCGGGGCTCGTCGAGCGGCTGGGGCACGAGCACGGGGTGCCGCAGCCGCTGCAGATGACGGTGGCGGTGACCGACGGCGAACGGGTGTGGTTCTTCCGGTACTCCAGCGGCGGGGACTCGCGGTCGCTGTACTACAGCAGCCGGGTGGACGACGTACGAGCCCTCCACCCCGACCTCGCGTTCCTGAGGCACGTCTCCGAGGAGACCCGGCTGGTCGTGTCGGAGCCGCTGGGTGACCTGCCCGGTGTCTGGAACGCCGTACCGGAGAGCAGCTACGGCGTCGTCCAGCCGGGCCGGGACCTGCTGCGGCACTTCGAACCCGAGCCGGTCTGAGTGCGCAGGTGCCTCAGCGGAGCTGGGAGGCGAACACCTCGTACGTCGGGGCGTCGAAGAGGACGAACCGGACCTCCTCGACGTCGGTCCGCGCCGTGCGCACCGTGTCCACCGCGATACGGGCGGCGTCCTCCACCGGATAGCGGTAGACGCCGGTGGAGATCGCCGGGAAGGCGACGGTGCGGGCGCCGAGTTCGTCGGCGACGCGGAGGGACTCGCGGTAGCAGGAGGCGAGCAGCCCCGAACGGTCCTCGGTCGCGCTGAACACGGGGCCGACCGTGTGGATCACCCAGCGGGCGTCCAGGTCGCCCGCGGTGGTGGCGACGGCCTGCCCGGTCCGCAGGCCCTTGCCGTAGTGGGAGGCGCGGAGCTTGCGGCAGTCCTCGAGGATCGCGGGGCCGCCGCGCCGGTGGATCGCCCCGTCGACCCCTCCCCCGCCCAGCAGGGAGGAGTTGGCCGCGTTGACGATGGCGTCGACGCTCTCGCGGGTGATGTCGCCCTGGACCAGTTCGATGGTGGTCATGACTGCCTCAGCCGCCTCCATACGGCCTTCGCCGCGTTGTGTCCCGACATGCCGTGCACCCCAGGGCCGGGCGGGGTGGCCGACGAGCAGAGGAAGACGGCCGGGTGGGGCGTGTGGTACGGGAACGGGGTCACTTTGGGGCGCAGCAGGAGCTGGAGTCCGGAGACCGCGCCGGAGGCGATGTCGCCGCCGACGTAGTTGGCGTTGCGGGCGGCGAGCTCGGGCGGGCCGGCGGTGGCCCGGGCCAGGACACGGTCGCGGAACCCCGGGGCGAAGCGCTCCAGTTGGCGCTCGATGGCGTCGGTGAGGTCGCCGGTCCAGCCGTGCGGGACGTGGCCGTAGGCCCAGAAGACGTGCTTGCCCGCCGGGGCCCGGGTGGGGTCGACGACGCTCGGCTGGACCGTGATCAGAAACGGTTTGTCGGGGGCCCGGCCCTCCCGGGACGCCGCGCGCAGTGCTGTGCCGATCTCCGCGCTGTTCGCGCCGATCTGGACCGTGCCGGCGACGCGGGCCTCCTTGGCGGTCCATGGCACGGGCCCGTCCAGCGCGTAGTCGATCTTGAAGACGCCTGGGCCGTAACGGTAGTTGGCGTAGTGGTCGCCGAAGCCGGCGATGCGGGCCAGGGCGGTGGGTGAGGTGTCGAAGACGTACGCCCGGGCCGGCGGCAGGTCGTCGAGGCGCTTGACCTCGTAGTCGGTGTGGACGCTGCCGCCGAGGTCCCGCAAGTAGGCGGCGAGGGCGTCGGAGAGGCTCTGGGAGCCGCCGCGGGCGACGGGCCAGCCGCGGGCGTGCGCCGCGAGGGCGAAGACCAGGCCGATGGCGCCGGTGGCGAAGCCGCCGAGGGGCGCCATGACATGCGCGACGAGACCGGCGAACAGCGTCCTGGCCGGTTCGTCGCGGAAGCGGCGCGTCAGCAGGGTCGAGGGGGGCAGGCCGACGAGGCCGAAGCGGGCGAGGGTGACCGGGTCGCGGGGCAGCGCGGTGAGCGGCAGGGACATGAAGTCCCGGGCCAGGGTGTCCCACTTGGACAGGAAGGGCTCGACGAGCCTGCGGTACGCCCCGGCGTCGCGCGGCCCGAAGGAGGCGGCCGTCTCGCCCACCGACCGGGACAGCACGGCCGCCGTGCCGTCCGGGAAGGGGTGCGCCATGGGCAGCTCGGCGTGCAGCCACTCCAAGCCGTACCTCTCGAGCGGCAGGGCCCGGAACGCCGGTGAGTTGATGCCCAGCGGGTGCGCCGCGGAGCACGGGTCGTGCCGGAAGCCGGGCAGGGTGAGCTCCTCGGTGCGGGCTCCGCCGCCCACGGTGCCCCGGGCCTCGAAGACGGCGACGGAGAAGCCGCGGCGGGCCAGCTCCACGGCCGCGGTCAGCCCGTTCGGCCCCGCACCCACTACGACGGCATCGAGCATCGACGGCACCTCTGACCCCTTCGTCAGCCGACGGCCACTGAGGATCAGGATATGCCCGGGGACTGACAGTCACCGGCCGCGGGTGATTTCTGGCCCGGACGACGCCTGGACCAGGCCTGGTCCAGGCCTGGACTACGCCTGGAGCGCCGTTCGAGCGACGAGGCGTGTACGGTCGGTGACCGTCATGCTCCGCCCGACAGCAGTCCCACCACGTGGCGGGCCGTGGCCGCGTCGCGGGCCGCGGTGAAGGGGAGGTCGTTGCCGCCCGTGATGCGGAACGGCTCGCCCGTGCGGGTCAGGTGGGTGCCGCCCGCCTCCTCGACCAGGAGCAGCCCGGCGGCGTGGTCCCATGCGGCTTCCCAGGAGAAAGCAGTGGCGTCCGACTCGCCCCGGGCGATGGCCAGATACTCCAGTCCGGCCGAGCCGCACGGGCGCGGCGCCACACCGTCGGTGCGCAGGCCGATCAGGGCGTGCTTCTGTTCGTCCGTCGTGTAGTCCGGGTGGGAGGTGGCCACGCGGAGGTCACGGCCGGGCTCCGGCACGCCGGCGAACAGCCGCTCACCGTCGAGGTAGGCGCCCTTGCCGCGCCGGGCGGTGGCGAACTGCTCGCGGGCGGGGGCGTAGGTCCAGGAGGCGAGCAGGGCCCCGCCGTGCGCCAGCGCGACCAGGGTGCAGAACCCGGTGTCGCCGTGCACGAACTGCCGTGTCCCGTCGACCGGGTCGACGATCCAGACCGGGGCGTCGCCGCATATCGCCTCGTACGACGCCGGGTTGGCGTGGACCGCCTCCTCGCCGACCACGACCGAGCCGGGCAGCAGGTCGATCAGAACGTCGGTCAGATACAGCTCTGCCTTGCGGTCGGCGTCCGTCACCAGGTCGTGCGGGCCGTTCTTCTCGTCGACCTCGTGCGCGGCGAGGCGGCGCCAGCGCGGCATGATCTCGGTGGCGGCGGCCTTGCGGATCGCCTCCTCGACGTCGGAGGCGTGCTGTGCGAGAAACTCTTCGATGGTTTCGTTACTGTCGATCACCCCTCCATGACAACACGCGCCACTGACAATCCCCACCCTCCGGGTGCACTGCGGATGGCATCACGATGAACAGCGACGTGTCCGGGCGGGCCGGACAGGGGCGGGCCCCGCGGGATCACCGGCCGACGGCGTACCCCTGCATGCCGCGCGGATTCGCCGCCGCCGACAGGACGCCCGTCTCCGGGTCCCGCGCGACCGCGCACAGCCGGCCCTCCGACCAGGGGCCACCGACGGTCACCTCGTGGCCGCGCCGCCGCAGCTCCGCGACGACCTCCGGGTCGGTGCGGGACTCCACGGTGACGCTCCCCGGGCGCATGCCGCGCGGGTAGAAGGAGCCGGGGAAGCTGTCGTTGTGCCAGTTCGGGGCGTCGATCGCGCCCTGCAGGTCGGGGCCGCCGCGGACCTGGGCGCGCAGCGCGACCGCGAGGAAGAAGTGGAGCTGCCACTGGTCCTGCTGATCCCCGCCCGGGGTGCCGAACGCCATGACGGGCACGCCCTCGCGCAGGGCGATCGAGGGCGTCAGCGTGGTACGGGGGCGGCGGCCGGGGGTGAGGGAGTTGGGCAGGCCCTCCTCGAGCCAGGCCATCTGGAGCCGGGTGCCGAGCGGGAAGCCCAGTTCGGGCACGACCGGGTTGGACTGGAGCCAGCCGCCGCTGGGCGTGGCCGAGACCATGTTGCCCCAGCGGTCGACGATGTCGAGGTGGCAGGTGTCGCCCCGGGTGGTCCCGTCGGCGAGGACCTCCGGTTCGCCCGGCACGGGGGACGCCGGGCTCTTGGCGACGGTCGGTTCGCCGACGCCCAGGGCGTCGAAGCCCTCCTGTGCGGCGGCCGCCACGCGCGCGTGCGCGCACAGCCGCGGGGTGCGTCCGCCGGGGCTGCCGGGCCGCAGGTCGTGGTCGGACCGCTCGCCGACGAGGGCACGCCGGGCCGTGTTGTACCCGTCGGACAGCAGGTCGTCGAGCGGCACGTCGGCGGCGTCCCCGTACCAGGCCTCCCGGTCGGCCATGGCGAGTTTGCAGCCCTCGACCAGGAGGTGTACGTAGTCGGCCGAGCCGTATCGGGGCAGCTCGGGCGGGAGCAGGGCGAGCTGCTGGAGGAGGACCGGGCCCTGGCTCCAGGGGCCGGGCTTGCACACGGTCCAGCCGTTCCAGTCGTACGACGCTGGCGTCTCGTAGGTCGCGGACCAGGAGGCGAGGTCGGCGGCCGTGAGGGTGCCGGTGTGGTGGGTTCCGCTGGTGTCCAGGGTGGGGCGCGCGGCCTGGCGTACGAGGGCCTCGGCGATGAATCCGGTGCGCCACACCTGCCGCGCGGCCTCGATCCGGGCCTCCCGGTCGCCGGCCCCGACGGTCTCGGCGAGCAGGCGCTTCCAGGTGGCGGCGAGCACGGGGTTGCCGAAGAGCTCGCCGGGGCGCGGCGCCTTCCCACCGGGCAGGTACACGTCGGCCGAGGAGGTCCACTCCGTCTCGAACAGCTCGCGCACGGTCTCGACGGTCTCCCCGACGCGCTCCACGGGCGCGTGCCCGTGCTCGGCGTACCCGATGGCGTACTTCAGGACGTCGGCGAGGGACTTGGTGCCGTGGTCGCGCAGCAGCAGCATCCAGGCGTCGAACGCGCCCGGCACGGCGGCGGCGAGCGGCCCGGTGCCGGGGACGAGGTCCAGGCCGAGGCCCTGGTAGTGCGCGACCGTCGCCCCGGCAGGTGCGACGCCCTGCCCGCACAGCACCCGCACCTCGCCGCCGGCCGGGGCCAGCAGGATCGGCACCTCGCCGGCCGGACCGTTGAGGTGCGGCTCCACGACATGCAGCACGAACGCGCCCGCCACGGCCGCGTCGTAGGCGTTGCCGCCGTCCTCCAGAACGGCCATCGCCGACTGCGAGGCGAGCCAGTGGGTGGAGGACACCATGCCGAAGGTGCCCTGGAGGGTCGGGCGGGTTGTGAACATGTGGGCTCTCACCTCGCTGTTTGTGTGCGCCGGCCGTTCGGATCCGCGCTCAGGAGCGGCCGGCAGGCTATCGATCACCCTGCGCCCCTTCCTTCCCTGCCTCAGCACAGGGAACCCGTTCTTCGGTGCCGCTCGCTCATGCCAAGGCTTTGCCCCGCGACACGCTTGCGGGGGTTAGCCCCCGCGCGCACTCGCCTCAGCCGCACCACCGGCACACGGGCCAGCCGGATTCTGTGATGAACCAGTTCACCGAAGGATGGATATCGCAGTCTCAACGGCACCCGGAATCCAAGGGATCAGCCATGTCGCGCACCATGCCCAACCGCCGGTCCGCGAACCGGGCCTTATCGGTACTCGCCCTGCTGGGCGTGACGGCTGGCGCCGTCACGGCCTGCAGCGGCCAGGGCTCCGCTTCCCAGCACTCGGCCTCGCCGGAGACCGGCCAGGCGGGCGAAGCGAAGCTGCACATGATCGACAATGGCGGTCACCGTCTGGCCTTCCACGTCACGCAGGGCCACGGCTCCACCGTCGTCCTGGACTCGGGCGGCGGCGAGGACTCCTCCTACTGGAAGGACCTCGTCCCCAGGCTTCACGCGGCCACCGGCGCCACCGTCATCACCTACGACCGGGCCGGACTCGGCAAGAGCGATGTGGTGCCCGGTCCGTGGAAGGTCGAGAGCGCCGTCAGTGACCTCAAGTCGGGGCTCCGGCAGCTGGGCGTCACCAAGAACGTGACCCTGGTGTCCCACTCCCAGGCCGGCGCGATCGCGACCTACTTCGCCAGGGGCAACCCGACGATGCTCTCCGGTGCGGTCCTGGTCGACGCCAACCTGCCCCCGTTCTTCACGGACGAGGAGATCGCCCGCCTCGTAGCCCTGAGCCGGCCCCAGGTCGACGCGGCGAAGAAGGACCCGGACAGGCCGCGGAACCGCCAGCTCATCTCCACCGCGCAGAGCTTCGTCTCGACGAACAAGGCCTACCACAAGCTCACATGGCCGGACGCGGTACCGGCAACGGTCGTCGTCTCGGAGAAAACCCCGTTCGACGGATCCCCCGAGGACGCGCAGCGCTGGCGGGACGCCGCCGCCTCATTCGTTCAGGACGGGCCCCACCGAAAGCTCGTCACCGCCAAGGGCACCTCCCACGACGTCCCGAAGGACCGCCCCGACCTCATACTCAAGGAGATCGAAAACATGGTCGCCACACAGCACTGACCCCACCCCTCCCCGCGACCCTGCGGTCCCGGAGAAGAAGTCGGCACCCTGGACGTACGCCATCGCCTCGGCCCACTTCGGGTCGCCGAGACGGCGTTCCATCTCCTCCGGGCTGACGTCCTCCACGCGGGTCTGGAGCCACCACACATTGCCCAGCGGGTCGCGTACCCGTCCGACCCGGTCGCCGAAGAAGAGGTGTGTCACCTCGGTCACGGACGTCCCGCCGGCCGCGACGGCCCTGCGGTGAGAGGCGTCGGCGTCGTCCACGTAGAGGCGCAGGAAGGCAGGCGTCGGCGGCCAGTCCGGCGGCGCGTCGAACGGCATGACGATCGAGTCGCCGATCCGTACCTCCGCGTGCCCGATCCGGCCGTCCAGCACGCTGCACCGAAGCCGAGGAGGCCACTCCGCCAGATGGTGGAGACACGTCCCTCCCCCTACGTGCTCGCACAGCCAGGGCAAATCACCCACCCGACGTCGAACCAACCGAAACTCCGACGGCAAACAGTGAGGCACCGTCACCACGCAAGCACGGAGCGAGTTCGCACTTCCGCCCCACAGGGAGTCGTGTGACACTGTCGTCCGTCCGCCGTGCGGGCCCGCTCCGCACCGTCTGTCCCCCACAGAAGGGCGCCGTGCGTTCTCTACCTCTGCCCCTGGCCCTGACCGCACGCCTGTCCCCGGTGGTCGTGCTCGCGACCATGGGCTGGGCGCTGTCGTCCGGTCCGCTCGCCGCGCCGCAGGCCGCCGACCACACATCGGCCGAAGAGAAGACCGAGACCCAGTCCGCGTCCGGCCCGTCGACGGAGACGGTGTCGAAGGCGTACTCGGCGGCGCCGGCGCCGTGCGAGAGCGTCGCCAAGAAGACGCTCGAGTCGCTGGTGCCGGGCGCCAAGACGGCCGGCAAGGAGATCCCGTCCACGGACTCGGACCTGCGCCGCACCTGCTCCTGGAACGCGCTCGAGGGGTACGACTACCGCTGGCTCGACGTGTCCTACGAGGTCATGGAGTCGGACGAGGCGGCGCAGAAGGCCTACAAGAAACACACGGCGGAGAAGAGCGGCGGAGGGCCCGTCCCCGGCCTGGGCGACACCGCGTACTCCATCGTCAACCTCACCACCGAGGACAAGCAGGAGACCCGCGAGGGCCAGGTGTTCGTCAGCGCGTCCAACGCCCTGGTGACCATCACGTACAACGGCAGTGACTTCGAGTCGAAGAAGGCGCCCAGTACGGACACGATCAACAAGGGCGCCATCAAGGCCGCCAAGGAGGCGGTGGCCGCGCTGGAGGCCGAAGGCGGCAAGGGCTGATCGCCCTCCAGCGCACCCACCCGTGTCAGACCGTGGTGCGGTGCCGGCCCCGCAGCGCCATCAGCACCAGGTACAGCACCATCGACGTGCCCAGGCCCACCGCCCAGCCGTAGTCGGCCAGGTCGGCCAGCGCCGGGATCGGGCGGCCGTCGATCAGCGGCTTGAAGCTCGCGCCGCCGACGGCGAGGATGCCGCCGACAGCGAAGGCGACGACGGCCCGCCAGTTCCAGCCGCCCTCGTACCAGTAGCGGCCGCCCGTGCGGTACAGGTCGGCCAGGTCCAGCCGGGCGCGGCGCAGGATCCAGTAGTCGGCGATGAGGATGCCCGCGACGGTGCCGAGCAGTCCGCCGACCAGGCCGAGCCAGGTGAAGATGTAGCCCTGCGGGTCGGAGTACAGCTTCCACGGGAAGATCAGCACACCGAGGACACAGGTGGCGAGGGCCCCGGCCCGGAAACTGATCCTGCGGGGCGCGATGTTGGAGAAGTCGAAGGCCGGTGAGACCAGGTTGGCCGCGACGTTGACCGACAGTGTCGCCACCAGGACCGTGACCAGCGCGAAGAGCAGGCCCACCGTGCTGTCCGTCTTGGCCGCGAGCTGTACCGGGTCCCAGATCGCCTCGCCGTAGACGGCCTGCGAGCCCGAGGTGACCATCACGGACAGGAAGGCGAAGAGCGTCATGGTCGTCGGCAGACCGAGCGCCTGGCCCCGGGTCTGCGCCTTCTGGCTCTTGCCGTAGCGGGTGAAGTCGGGGATGTTCAGCGACAGCGTGGACCAGAAGCCGATCATGCCCATCAGGGCGGGTGCGAACAGCTTCCAGAAGTCGGCGCCCCAGCCGAGCTTCGACGGCTGGTCGAACAGCGGGCCGAAACCGCCCGCCTTGTCGCTCATCCACCACAGCATCACGAACGCGCCGACGAGCACGAAGGGCGCCGCCCAGTTCTCGAAGCGGCGGATCGTCTCCATGCCCCGGTAGATGATGACGACCTGCAGCGCCCAGAAGATCGCGAACGACAGCCACATGGTCCAGGCGTAGCCGCCGACCTTCGCGGCGTCCGTCCAGCCGCTCCCGATGAGCTTGCCGGCCAGGAAGTAGATGGCCTCGCCGCCGATCCAGGTCTGGATGCCGAACCAGCCGCACGCGACCAACGCCCGTACGACAGCGGGCAGGTTGGCCCCGCGGATGCCGAAGGAGGCACGGGCGAAGACCGGGAAGGGTATGCCGTACTTCGGTCCGGCGTGCCCGGTGAGCAGCATCGGTATCAGCACGATGACGTTGGCCAGGGCGATGGTGAGCACCGCCTGCTTCCAGTCCATGCCGACGGCTATGAGCCCGGAGGCCAGGGTCCAGGAGGCCGTGTTGTGGGCCATGCCGACCCACAGCGCGGAGAAGTTGTACGTGGTCCAGGTGCGCTTCTCGACGGGGACCGGCAGCAGGTCCTCGTTGGCGTAGGGACCGGTCGGTGCGGGGGCGCCCGGGGCGATCTCCACCCGGCCGTCGGCGAGGGTGACTTGGGAGGTCGGCGGTGTGGCCGTGGGAGCGGTATCGGTCATGTGCCAGGCCAATCAGGGGAGGTGGGACGGGAAAGGCCATGCGGGTGACGGCGATGGGGGGTGCGCTCGGGAGCGTCCTCGGCCCCCTTCCCGGGCCGCCGGGAAGGGGGAGTTCGAAGGGGTGGTGTTGCCGGGCGGGTACGTCAGCCGACGACAGCCGGGATGACCCGCGTCCCGTACGCGTCGATCACGGCCTCCTGCGCGTCGTGCATGTCGTAGACGGCGAACTGGTCCACGCCGAGCGCGCGCAGCGCGTCGAGCTTCTCGATGTGCCGCTCGACCGGGCCGATCAGGCAGAACCGGTCGACGATCTCGTCGGGCACGAACTGGGCGTCGGGGTTCCCGCTGCGCCCGTGGTGGGAGTAGTCGTAGCCCTCTCGGGCCTTGATGTAGTCGGTGAGTTCGTCGGGAACCTGGGCGGAGTGCTCGCCGTACTTGGAGACCAGGTCGGCGACGTGGTTGCCGACCATGCCGCCGAACCACCGGCACTGCTCACGCGCGTGGGCGAGCGCCTCGGGCGAGTCGTCCTCGGTGACATAGGCCGGGGCGGCCACGCAGATGGTCACCTCGGCGGGGTCCCGGCCGGCGGCGACGGCCGCGTCCTTCACGGCCTTGACCATGTACTCGGTCAGATAGAGGTCGGCCAGCTGGAGGATGAACCCGTCCGCCTCCTCCCCGGCCATCTTCAGGGCCTTGGGGCCGTACGCGGCCATCCACACGGGCAGTTCGGCGCCCTCACCGATCCACGGGAACCGGACGACGGTGCCGCCGAGGTCGGCCTCCCGGCCGCTGCCGAGCTCCCGGATGACCTTCATGGCCTCGCTGATCCGGGCCAGGGTGTTGGGCTTGCGGCCGGCCACGCGCATCGCGGAGTCGCCGCGGCCGATGCCGCAGACCGTGCGATTGCCGAACATGTCGTTGAGGGTGGCGAAGGTGGAGGCGGTGACCTCCCAGGTACGGGTGCCCGGGTTGGTCACCATCGGCCCGACCTTCAGTTTCGTCGTGTTGGCCAGGATCTGGCTGTAGATCACGAACGGTTCCTGCCACAGCACGGTGGAGTCGAAGGTCCAGCCGTACGAGAAGCCGTTCCGTTCCGCGCGCTTCATCAGGCTGATCACCCGCGAGGCCGGCGGGTCCGCCTGCAGGACGAGTCCGAAGTCCATCCGCACCACTCCTAGTTGAGGTACTGACAGGTGGAACGCGGGGTGAAGACGCCGTGCCCGGCGTGTCCGGTGTACTCCCGCTCGGTGATGACGAGTTCGCCGCGCGAGAGGACCGTCTCGACCCGGCCGGTGGTGCGTTTGCCCTCGTACGCCGAGTAGTCGACGTTCATGTGGTGCGTCTGGGCCGACATGACCTGCTCGGCGTGCGGGTCGTAGATGACGACGTCGGCGTCGGCGCCCGGCGCGATGGTGCCCTTCTTCGGGTACAGGCCGAACATCCGGGCCGGGGAGGCGCAGGCGATCTCGATCCAGCGGCGGCGGGAGATGTGCCCGTCGAGGACCGCCTGGTGGAGCAGGTCCATACGGTTCTCGACGCCCGGGAGGCCGTTGGGGATCTTGGAGAAGTCGCCGCGGCCGAGGTCCTTCTGGCCCGTGAAGCAGAAGGGGCAGTGGTCGGTGGAGACGACCTGGAGGTCGTTCGTGCGCAGGCCCCGCCACAGCGCGGCCTGGTGTTCCCGGGGCCTGAGCGGTGTGCTGCACACGTACTTGGCGCCCTCGAAGTCCGGCTCGGTGAGGTTGTCGGTGGAGAGGAACAGGTACTGCGGGCAGGTCTCGCCGAAGACGTTCAGCCCCTCGTCGCGGGCCCGGGCCAGCTCGGCGACCGCCTCCGTCGCCGAGACGTGCACGACGTACAGGGGCGCACCGGCCACCTGCGCGAGCTTGATGGCACGGTGGGTGGCCTCGGCCTCCAGCAGGGCCTTGCGGACCTCACCGTGGTAGCGCGGGTCGGTCTCGCCGCGGGCCAGCGCCTGTTCCACCAGGACGTCGATCGCGATGCCGTTCTCGGCGTGCATCATGATCAGGCCGCCGTTGTCGGCGGAGCGCTGCATGGCGCGCAGGATCTGGCCGTCGTCGCTGTAGAAGACGCCCGGGTAGGCCATGAACTGCTTGAAGGAGGTGATGCCCTCCTCCACCAGGTGGTCCATCTCCTTGAGCGTGTGCTCGTTGACGTCGGAGACGATCATGTGGAAGCCGTAGTCGATGGCGCAGTTGCCGTCGGCCTTGGCGTGCCAGGCGTCCAGGCCCTCGCGGAGGCTGTGCCCGACGCTCTGCACGGCGAAGTCGACGATCGTCGTCGTGCCGCCCCAGGCGGCGGCGCGGGTGCCGGTCTCGAAGGTGTCGGAGGCGAAGGTGCCGCCGAAGGGCAGTTCCATGTGGGTGTGGGCGTCGACGCCGCCGGGGATGACGTACTTTCCGGTGGCGTCGATCGTGCGGTCCGCTGTGAAGGTCTCAGCCGCGGCGGTGCTGGAGGCCGCGAGGGCGGCGATGCGGCCGTCCTCGATCAGGACGTCGGCGTGGATCTCGTCGGATGCGGTGACTACTAGGCCGCCGCGAATGACTGTACGGCTCATCGGTCGCTCCTCGCGGTGTGCACGTGACGGTTGTTCGTGGCTGGTCGCGCAGTTCCCCGCGCCCCTAGAGGGCCGTCAGCGGACCGTACGTTCCAGGTGCGCGGTCCCGGTAGAACTGCCAGCGGTCGCGGACCTCTCGGAGTTTGGCCATGTCCAGGTCGCGGACGACCAGTTCGGGCTCCTTGTCGCTCGCCACCTCGCCGACGAACTGGGCCTCCGGGTCCACGAAGTACGACGTTCCGTAGAAGTCGTTGTCGCCGTACTCCTCGACGCCCACCCGGTTGATCGCGCCGATGAAGTACTCGTTGGCGACGGCCGCCGCCGGCTGTTCGAGCTGCCACAGGTAGGCCGACAGGCCGCGCGAGGTGGCCGAGGGGTTGAAGACGAGCTCGGCGCCGGCGAGGCCGAGTGCCCGCCAGCCCTCCGGGAAGTGGCGGTCGTAGCAGATGTAGACGCCGACCTTGCCCACGGCCGTCTCGAAGACCGGCCAGCCGGTGTTGCCGGGGCGGAAGTAGAACTTCTCCCAGAAGCCGCGCACCTGGGGGATGTGGGTCTTGCGGTACTTGCCGAGGTAGGAGCCGTCCGCGTCGATCACGGCCGCGGTGTTGTAGAGGACGCCGGGCTGCTCCTCCTCGTACATCGGCAGCACCAGGACGATGCCCAGTTCCTTCGCGAGTGCCTGGAAGCGCCGGACGATGGGGCCCTCGGGGATCTGCTCGGCGTACTCGTAGAAGGCCGGGTCCTGGACCTGGCAGAAGTACGGTCCGTAGAACAGCTCCTGGAAGCACAGGACTTGAGCACCCTGCGCGGCCGCGTCGCGGGCCGCCTGCTCGTGGACCTGGATCATCGATTCCTTGTCGCCCGTCCAGGCGGTCTGGAAGACGGCGGCACGGATCACTCTGCTCATCGGGACCTCCGGTCGCTCGGTGTGCCGTGAGCCTAGGAAGTCTCGAAAGAGTCTTTGAGTTGCACCGTGTCACGTCTGAGGGCGTGCGGCGTGCCACCGTGTCACCCTGCCGTGGGTCCATGTTTCACCGCCGTTTTCCCAGGTGGTCACGTAGGTCACTGCTGTTGCGCGTCGTGCGCGAGGAGTGCGATGTGCACGGAGGCGGCCTGCTCGAAGTCGTCGAGGTCCACCCCGAGGCGGACCTGTATGGCCTCCAGGCGGCGGTAGAGGGCCGGCCGGGAGACGTGGTGGAGCTGGGCCGTGCGGGACTTGTTGCGGCCGGTGGCGAGGTAGGTGCGCAGGACGGACAGCAGGTCCTCGTCGGTCTCGCACAGCAGCCCGTCCAGCTCCCGCTCCGCGAAGGACTGCACCTGCGGATCGTCCCGCAGGAGACGGATCAGACCGCGCAGGTGGACGTCCTTCAGGCGGACGACCGGTGGGAGATCGAGGGCCGCCGCAGAGTCGGCGACCGCGTCCGCCACGTGCTGGGCCTCGCGCAGTCCCGCGGGTACGTCGTCCCAGTCGGCCCGGGGGTCGGCAGCGGCGACGATCGTGCGGGCCGAACCGGACTCGGTCCGCAGCCGGGTCGCGAAGTGCGCGGCGAGGGCACCGGCGTCCTGGTCGCGGGCGAGGCTGAGGAGTACGGCGGTGGCGCCGTCGGCCAGTTCGGCGACCAGTCCGGGCAGGCCCAGCAGCCGCAGCAGCCGGTCGAGCCGGCCGGTGTCGCCGTCACGGACGACCAGCGGAACGAAGGTCCGCCGGTTGACGGGCAGCCCGGCGGCGCGGGCCCGGGGCAGCAGTTGCCGGGCCGGTACGACACCGCTGACCAGGTCGGTCAGCAGGCTCTGCGCGGACTGCTCCTCCCACGAGCAGGCCGCGGTGCCGCCGAGCATGCGGTGCAGGACGAGGGCCTCGGCGGCGCGGTCGGCCAGCAGCCGCCCGGTGGCGGTGTCGCCGCGGTAGCCGCACAGCACGATGCGGCCCCAGCGCTCCCCTCGTCCGCCCAGTTCGGCCCGGATCCAGCCGTCGCCCTCGGTGCCTCCGGCCTGGCGGGCGATGCGTTCCCAGTCGCGCAGGACGTCGTCCACCGCGGGCCGCTCCCCCGCCGTGCCGAGGACGCGGTGGGCGAGGTTGGTGACGACGACCGGGCAGGCGCTGTGCCGGGCGACCTCGTCGAGCAGGCGTTGCAGCGGGGCGCCCGCGGTGATGAGGGCGGTGAGTTCGGTGCGGACGGCCTCGGAGAGGCTGACGGCGGCGAACTTGCGCCGCACGAGCCGTGACTGGACCTCCTCGGTCAGGTCGGCGAAGGGGAAGGGCCGGTGCAGGACGACCATCGGCAGCCCGCACCGCTCGGCCGCCCGGCGCATCACGTCCGGGGCGGCGGGGAAGGCCCGGCCGAGTCCGAGGACGACGGCGGCGGCCTCGGCGCGGTACAGCGACCGGACGTACTCGGCCTGCTTGTCCTCGTCGCCGGCGAGCAGCACTCCGGTGGTGAGGACCATCTCGCCGCCGCTGAGCATCACGCCGACGTCGGCGGCCTCGGCGACGTGCACCCAGCGCACCGGCCGGTCCAGGTGGCTCGCTCCGGCCACCACCTCGGGCTCCCCGGCGAGCACCCGCTCCAGGGTGAGGATCTGCCGGACCGACAGAGCGGGTTCCCAGGTGTCCGGGGTGGTGGCCATGGCGACTTCCCTTGCCTCAGTGCGCTGCTACCGGATGCTCCTCAGAGCGTTCTCGAGGATCGCGGCGCCCTCCTCGGCCTCCGCGACGTTGAGGGACAGCGGTGGGGCGACGCGCAGACAACTGGTGTTGTGGCCGCCGCCCTTGCCGAGCAGCAGGCCGCCCTCGCGGGCCGCCTCCAGGACGGCCGCGGCGGCCTTCGGGTCGGCCTCGTCGGTGCCGGGCCTGGTCACCTCGATGCCGATCATCAGCCCGCGCCCGCGGACCTCCCGTACGGCCGGCACCTGCGCGGCGGCGGACCGCAGCCGCTCGATGAGCAGGCCGCCGACCCGGCGGGAGTTGCCCTGGAGGTCGTGTTCCACCAGGTAGTTGAGGTTGGCGAGGCCCGCCGCCATGGTGATCTGGGTGCCGCCGAACGTGGAGATGCTGTTGGAGTCCAGGCAGTTCATGATCTCGGAGCGGGCGACGACACCGCCGATGGACATGCCGTTGCCGATGCCCTTGGCGAAGGTCATGATGTCCGGCGGCCCGTTCCGCCCGTGAGCCTGCCAGCCCCAGAAGTGCTCGCCGGTGCGGCCCCAGCCGGTCTGCACCTCGTCGGCGATCCACAGGATGCCGCGCTCGTTCAGCACCTCGCGGAAGGCGGCGTACAGCCCGTCCGGCGGTGAGGTGAAGCCGCCGACGCCCTGGATGGGCTCGGCGATCAGCGCGGCCGGCGGGCGGGTGTGGCCGAGCATGTCCTCCAGGTCCTCGACACAGGCCGCGATGAACTCGCTGTCGCTCAGGGCCGCGTAGGGGCCGCGGGTGCGCACGCCGCCGTGGACGTACAGCGTCTGCAGCGGGGACAGCGAGGTCGGGGACCAGCCGCTGTTGCCGGTGATGCCGACCGAGCTGAAGGAACGGCCGTGGTAGCTGTTGCGCATCGCCAGGACCGTGTTGCTGCTCCGGTACGTCGTGGCCAGCAGCAGGGCGGTGTCGTTGGCCTCGGTGCCGGAGGTGGTGAAGAAGACCCGGGCGTCCGGGATGCCGCTCAACTGGGCGACGCGCTCGGCGAGTTCGACCATCGGCCGGTTCAGGTACAGGGTCGAGGAGTGGATGATCCGCCCGGCCTGCTCGCTCACCGCCTTGGCGATCTCGGGCAGCGCGTGGGCGGTCATCGTGGTGAGGATGCCGCCGAAGAAGTCGAGATACCGGTTGCCGTCGGCGTCCCAGACGTGGCGGCCTTCGCCGTGGGTGATCTCGAGGGGCTCCTCGTAGTAGAGGGCGAGCCAGTCGGGGAGCACGGCCCGGTGGCGGCCCAGCAGGTCGTCGGTCACGGCCGCACCAGCCCTTCGTAGGCGTCGGGGCGGCGGTCGCGATAGAAGGCCCACTGCTGCCGCACGTCCTCGACGAGGTCGAGGTCCAGGTCGCGGACGACGAGCTCCTCCTTGCTGTCGCTGGCGACGTCGCCGACGAACTGTCCGCGCGGGTCGACGAAGTACGACGTCCCGTAGAAGTCGTTGTCCCCGTACTCCTCCTGGCCCACGCGGTTGATCGCGGCGACGAAGTACTCGTTGGCGACGGCCGCGGCGGGCTGCTCCAGCCGCCACAGGTGGGACGACAGGCCCCGGTGGGTCGCGGACGGGTTGTAGACGAGCTGGGCACCCCTCAGGCCGAGCTCACGCCAGCCCTCCGGGAAGTGGCGGTCGTAGCAGATGTAGACGCCGACCTTGCCGACGGCGGTGTCGAAGACGGGCCAGCCGAGGTTGCCGGGTTTGAAGTAGTACTTCTCCCAGAAGCCCTTGACCTGCGGGATGTGGTGCTTGCGGTACTTGCCGAGGTAGCTGCCGTCGGAGTCGATCACGGCCGCGGTGTTGTAGTAGAAGCCGGACTGCTCGACCTCGAACACCGGCACGACGATCACCATGCCGGTCTCGCGCGCGAGCGCCCGCATACGCCGCACGGTCGGGCCGTCCGGGACGGGCTCGGCCCAGCGGTAGTGCTCGGGCTCCTGGACCTGACAGAAGTAGGGACTGTTGAAGACTTCCTGGAAGCCGATGATCTTCGCGCCCCGGCGAGCCGCCTCGCGGGCGTGCTCCTCGTGTTTCGCCACCATGGACTCGGTGTCGCCGGTCCAGGTGGCCTGGACCAGAGCGGCACGTACGACGTTGGCCATGAGCTGCTCCTTCGACGCGACGTCTGCGTCTCTACGCCCGTAGAAGCGGGCCATAGAGCCACGAACGTAAGCCTCCGGCACGGGCTTGCCAAGACCATCGTCGCCAACCCGCGGGGCAGAGCGCGATTCGCACTCCTGTGGGTGAGTCGCCCGGGGCACGGCGGCGCCGGTCAGGCGGCGAACCCGGCGACCCGGAGCGCGTGCACGAGATCCCAGCGGCGCTCGTCCGACACGCCCTGGGCGGCCTCCAGCAGGAGCGGTACGAGGCGCTGCGGATCGGGCTCGGCGCTGCGGGCGGCCTCCTCGGGGGTGCGGGCTCTCACATACGCGTCGAGCAGCGCGCGCACCTCGCGGTGACGGCCCTCGGCGGCCAGCCCGAGGACGGCCTCACCGACCTCGGCGGGCGGCCGGGCGACGCCCTGCCGCAGGATCTGCTGCCCGTCCCCCACGCGCCCGGCCGCGCCCAGCGCGTCCGCCGCGGCGACCAGCCGCCCTGCGGGCAGCGAGGCGGCCTCCCAGAGCAGGGTCTGCCAGTCCGCGCCCAGCCCGGCCCGTTCCAGTTCGCCCGCGAGCAGCGGGAACCGGGCGGCGGCCGAGGAGGTGAGCTCGACCAGCAGGGCGTGGGCCTCCCCGCTGCGCCCCTCGGCACGCAGCCGCGCCAGCGCCTCGACGGTCCGCGAGACCTCCGTCCGGTCCGCCGCGCCGCCCGCCTCGCCCTGCGGCTCCACGTGCTGGACCGCGGCTTCTTCGGCGGCCCCGGCGAAACGGGCGCCACGCCGGGTGCGGCCGGTGACGGGGGCGGGTTCGGGAAGCGTCGGTACGGCGGCGGGCGGCGCGACCACGGGCGCGGCCTCCTCCTCGTCCATCCCGGCGAAGCGGGCACTGCCCCGACGGCGTTTGCGCTGCTTGGGGGTGGGCTGTCGGGGGGCCGGGGGCTCGGGGGCTGGAAACGTGCTGGGGGCGCCGCCGGCTTCCGGCGGAACGGCCCGGCCCGCCGGATGTTCCTGGGCGTCGCGCTCCGGCTCCGGGCCGGCCGCCGCATGCCGGGTGTCGTGCCGCCCGGCGCCACCGGCCGTGCCGGACGCCGGCTGCGGGGCGGGGTCCCATGGCGTGGCGGGCGTGGCGGCCGTCCCGGGGTCGTACGGTCCGCCCGGTCCGCCCGGTCCGCCCGGTCCGCCCGGGGCACGCTGAGCCCGGGGAGACGCCCCGCCCGCCGGCCTTCCGTCGCCGTACGCACGGACACCACCTTCGGCTGCGTCGCCGCGGTACGCGCGAGGACCACCCTCGGCCGCCTCTCCGCCGAACGCACGGAAACCACCCTCGGCCGAGCCGCCACCGGACCCACGGGCTCCGTCCGCGGCCGCACCAGCCCCGAACTCGGGTGCGCCTTCCGCCGGCCTCGCGCCGCCGGGCCCCGTCGTGGCAGCCCCTGGCGCCCCCTCACTCCTCGCGCCCTGGACACCCCCCGGCCCGGCCGTGACACCCCTCCCCCCGAAAAAGGCGGCTTCGCCGTGGTCGCGGTGGTCCAGGCGGGTCATCCGCTCGCGCAGCTCCGCGCAGCGTGCCGTCGCGCGTTCGTGGTCGTCATGGGCCCAGGCGAGGTCGAGGCGGAGGGCGTCGGCCTGCTCCCGGGTGGCGGCGGAGGCGAGGAGGCGGCTCAGGTCGGCCTGGCGTTCGGCGGCGTATCTCTGCTCGCGGAGCATGACGTCCAGCCGGTCCCCGAGGGCGTCACGGGCGCCCGGCCGGGCATCGTACGCGGTGAGCGCGACGGTATGCAGGGACCGGGCGCGTTCCGCCTCCGGGCCCGCGCCCCCGGGGCCGTACTGCCCGGCGAGGTCCTGCAGCAGTGCCTCCACCACGTCCCAGGGCGGCATCTCATGCCCGTCGAGACAGGCTCGCATGCCCTCCGGGTCGCGCTGCCAGAACACCGCGCACCAGCCGCCGGACGGGTCCAGACGTGCCAGCAGGCCGTCCAGGTAGTTCGCGAACTCCCGGACTCTGCCCGGGAGTTGATCCGCTGCCATCGCTCAACTCCCGCCAGACGGAGCGCTCCGCCCAGTAGGCAACACCAGTCGTGTTACAGGAGTGCTACGGGGAGTTTTCGCGCGCGACGCGGGAGCCTCATGCCAGGACATCAGACCGGTGCAGGTACGCACCGCGCCGCCACTTCATCCATGGACAGTCCGAGCACGCCGGCCAGCGCGGCCACCGTGAAGAAGGCCGGGGTGGGGGCCCGCCCGGTCTCGATCTTCCGGAGGGTCTCGGCGGAGATGCCCGCTTTCGCGGCGATCTCCGTCATGCTCCGGTCGCCACGCGCCTGACGCAGCAGCCGGCCCAGCCGCTCGCCGCGTTCGCGCTCTTCGGGGGTGAGAGGGGTGCGCACCATGCCCCCATTCTAATACCGGTATAGTAATTGGCATGGTGGAACTCAAGACCGACACATCGATCGATGCCATGTACGAAGCGGGCCAGGTCGTCGGCCGCGCCCTGACGGCCGCACGCAAGGCCGCCGACGTGGGCGTCTCCCTGCTGGAACTGGACGAGGTGGCGCACGACGTGCTGCGCGAGGCGGGCGCGACCTCGCCGTTCCTGGGGTACCGGCCCTCCTTCGCCCCGACCCCCTTCCCCGCCGTTCTCTGCGCCTCGGTCAACGACGCGATCGTGCACGGCGTCCCGGGCCCCTATCGCCTGCGCGACGGCGACCTCGTGTCCCTCGACTTCGGCGCCGAACTGGGCGGCTGGGTCGGCGACTCGGCCCTCAGCTTCGTCGTCGGCACCCCGCGCAAGGGCGATCTGCGCCTGGTCGAGACCGCCGAGCGGGCCCTCGCGGCGGGCATCGAGGCAGCCGTCGTGGGCAACCGCATCGGCGACATCGCCCACGCGATCGGCACGGTCTGCCGCGGCGCCGGCTACGGCATCCCGGACGGCTTCGGCGGCCACGGCATCGGCCGCCGGATGCACGAGGACCCCGGGGTGCCGAACGAGGGCCGGCCGGGACGGGGCATGCGCCTGCGACACGGCATGGTGCTGGCGATCGAGCCCATGGTCGTCGGAGGCGGTACGGACGCCTACCACGCGGCTCCCGACGGCTGGACCTTGAAGACGAACGACGGCTCCCGAGCGGCCCACGCGGAGCACACGGTGGCGATCACGGATTCCGGACCGAGGATCCTGACGGCGCGCTGAACCACACCGGCCTCTCCGAATCCTCCGGAAATGTGCCGAAGGTGCCCGCTGCCGACGATCGTGCGAAGGTGTTCTACGAGCGCGCCCCAGGTGTAACCGGCTGCCACCCGGGTTACCCGACCCCGGCACGTCGACCAGCGAGGGCGTCCCCCCGCGCGGGCGCCGGGGACGCCGGGAACGGAAGGCCCATGAGCAGCGGCTTCACCAGCCCGGAGGGCGGCTACGGCTCGGACCCCTTCGGAGAATTCCTCGCACGCTTCTTCGGCGGACCGCGTCCTGGTCCCCGGCAGATCGACCTCGGACGGCTGCTCAGCCAGCCGGCCCGGGAGCTCGTCCGCGGGGCCGCCCAGTACGCCGCCGAGCACGGCAGCCGGGACCTCGACACGGAGCATCTGCTGCGGGCGGCGCTCGGCACCGAGCCCACCCGGACCCTGCTCAGCAAGGCCGGGGCCGATCCCGACTCGCTGGCGTCGGAGATCGACGACCGGTCGGGTCCGGCCCAGCACGGCCCGCAGGACGCGCCGCCGCCGACCACACTGTCCCTCACCCCGGCCGCCAAACGGGCCCTGCTGGACGCGCACGACATGGCCCGGGCCCGCGGCTACGGCTACATCGGCCCGGAGCACGTGCTCAGCGCCCTGGCCTCGAACCCCGACTCGGCCGCCGGGCACATCCTGAACGCGGCCCGCTTCGCACCCTCCACCCCGCCCGAGGCGCCGGAGGTCCCCCAGGCCGAGCGGCCGCGCCCGACGAACACACCGACCCTGGACAAGTACGGCCGCGATCTCACCGAACTGGCCCGGCAGGGGCGTATCGACCCGGTGATCGGCCGGGACCAGGAGATCGAGCAGACCGTCGAGGTCCTCTCCCGCCGCGGCAAGAACAACCCGGTGCTGATCGGTGACGCGGGCGTCGGCAAGACCGCCATCGTGGAGGGGCTGGCGCAGCGCATCTCCGAAGGGGACGTGCCCGACATCCTGATCGGGCGCCGCGTGGTCGCCCTGGACCTGACGGCCGTGGTCGCGGGCACCCGCTACCGGGGTGACTTCGAGGAGCGGATGAACAACATCGTCAGCGAGATCCGCGCCCACTCCGAGCAGTTGATCATCTTCATCGACGAGCTGCACACGGTCGTGGGCGCCGGTTCCGGTGGCGGCGACGGGAGTTCGATGGACGCCGGCAACATCCTCAAGCCGGCCCTCGCCCGCGGCGAGCTGCACATCGTGGGCGCCACCACGCTGGAGGAGTACCGCCGGATCGAGAAGGACGCGGCGCTGGCCCGCCGCTTCCAGCCGATCATGGTCCCGGAGCCGACCGCCGCGGACGCGATCGAGATCCTGCGCGGCCTGCGGGACCGCTACGAGGCCCACCACCAGGTCCGCTACACCGACGAGGCGCTGGTGGCGGCCGTGGAGCTGTCGGACCGCTATCTCACCGACCGCCGCCTGCCGGACAAGGCCATCGACCTGATCGACCAGGCCGGTGCCCGGGTGCGGCTGCGGGCCCGGACCAAGGGCACCGACGTACGGGCCCTGGAGCGGGAGCTGGAGCAGCTGACTCTGGACAAGGACCAAGCGGTCGCGGAGGAGCAGTACGAGCAGGCCACCCAGTTGCGCGACCGGATCCTGGACGTGAAGCAGCGGATCGCCCAGGCCGGCGGCGACAGCGAGATCGACGAGGGCCAGGACCTCGTCGTCGAGGCCGAGTCGATCGCCGAGGTGGTGTCCCGCCAGACCGGCATCCCGGTCAGCAGCCTCACCCAGGAGGAGAAGGACCGGCTGCTGGGCCTGGAAGAGCATCTGCACCAGCGGGTGGTCGGCCAGGACGAGGCCGTGCGGGTCGTCTCCGACGCGGTGCTGCGCTCCCGGGCCGGTCTGGCCAGTCCGGACCGGCCGATCGGCAGCTTCCTCTTCCTCGGCCCGACCGGGGTCGGCAAGACCGAACTGGCCCGGGCGCTCGCCGAGGCGCTGTTCGGCAGCGAGGACCGCATGGTCCGCCTCGACATGAGCGAGTACCAGGAGCGGCACACCGTCAGCCGCCTGATCGGCGCCCCGCCCGGCTACGTCGGCCACGAGGAGGCCGGCCAGCTCACCGAGGTCGTCCGCCGCCACCCGTACTCGCTCCTGCTGCTGGACGAGGTGGAGAAGGCGCACCCGGACGTCTTCAACATCCTGCTCCAGGTCCTCGACGACGGCCGGCTGACCGACTCCCAGGGCCGCACGGTGGACTTCACCAACACCGTCATCACGATGACCAGCAACCTCGGCTCCGAGGCGATCACCCGCCGCGGTGCCACGATGGGCTTCGCGTCAGGCGGCGACGACGCGGACGAGGAGGCCCGGCGCGAGCAGATCCTGCGCCCGCTGCGCGAGCACTTCCGCCCCGAGTTCCTCAACCGCATCGACGAGATCGTCGTCTTCCGCCAGCTCACCACGGACCAGCTTCGCCGGATCACCAACCTGCTGCTGGACCGCACCCGTTCCCTCGTGCACGACAAGGGCATCACGGTGACCTTCACGGACCGAGCGGTGGAGTGGCTGGCCGACCACGGCTACCAGCCGGAGTACGGCGCCCGCCCGCTCCGCCGCACGATCCAACGCGAGGTGGACAACGAACTGTCCCGACTGCTGCTGGACGGCAGGGTGCCCGAGGGCGGCCAGGTCACGGTGGACACCGAGGACAATCACCTGACGTTCCAAACGCAGAGTTCGACAGCGCCCTCTTAGGGGGCGCGGGGAACTGCGCGACCAGCCCCCACGCGCCCGCGGACGAAACCCTCAGCGAACCGGCCGCACCACCATCGCCGATCCTCCACCGCGCCGTACCTTCTCAGCGGCTGCCAGCCACTTCCCACCTGGCAGCCGCTGAACACCCGTAGCCGCACCGATCTCCGGGTTGACCTTGAAGGAATGCCCGATCGCCTCGAGCTGCTTCCTCAACTCGGCGTTGTCGTACAACCCCGGTTCCAGCTCGGTCTGCGCGGCATTCCGCTGACTCGCCCGAGGCGCGGCAATCGCATCGACCAGCGGCAACCCCCGGTCGACAAACCCGGTCAGCGTCTGCAAGACGGTCGTGATGATCGTCGCCCCACCCGGCGACCCCAGCGCCACCACGGGCTTGTCATGCCGGTCGAGCACGATCGTCGGCGAGATGGAAGACCGCGGCCGCTTCCCCGGCCCCGGCAGATTCGGGTCGTGCACCGCGGGGTTCGCCGGCGTGAAGGAGAAGTCCGTCAGCTCGTTGTTGAGGATGAACCCCCGCCCCGGCACGGTGATCCCGCTGCCGCCGGTCTGCTCGATGGTGAGCGTGTAGGCGACGACGTTCCCCCACTTGTCGGCCGCCGTCAGATGCGTGGTGCTGTCACCCTCGTACGTCGTCGGAGCGGCCTTGCCACCGGAGCCGCACTTCTGAGGACGACGCGGATCGCCGGGCGGCACCGGGCTGGACAGCACGGCGTCGTCCTTGATCAGGCACTCGCGCGAGTCGGCGAACCTCTGCGACAACAGTTCCTTCGTCGGCACGTCCTCGAACGCGGGGTCGCCCACCCACCGGCCCCGGTCCGCGAACGCGATCCGGCTCGCCTCGATGAAGCGGTGCAGGTACCGCGCCTTGCTCGCCTTCGACAGGTCGGTCCGTTCCAGGATGTTGAGCGCCTCGCCGACCGTCGTACCGCCGGAGGACGACGGCGCCATGGAGTAGACGCCGAGGCCGCGGTAGGAGGTCTTGGTGGGTGCCTGGAGCTTGGTGCGGTAGGCGGCCAGGTCCTTCGCGGACAGGTCGCCGGGGCGGGCGTTCCAGCCGGAGGCCGGGTCGACGGGCGGCTTGTTGACCGTGTCGACGATCTCCCGGCCGAGGCCGCCGCGGTAGATCGCGCCGACGCCCTTGTGCCCGAGCTCCGCGTAGGTGCGGGCGAGGTCGGGGTTCTTGAAGGTGGAGCCGACGACGGGGAGCCGGCCGCCCGGCAGGAACAGCTCGGCGGTGTCCGGGAAGTAGCGGAAGCGGGTCTCGTTGGACGCCGTCTGCGAACGGAAGGTCTCGTCGACCTCGAAACCGTCGCGCGCCAGCCGCTCGGCCGGCTTCAGGACGCTCGCGAGCCGCTTGCTGCCCCACTGGTCCAGCGCCGTCTGCCAGGTGGCGGGGGTGCCGGGCGTGCCGACGCTCAGGCCGCTGCTGACGGCGTCGGCGAACGGGATGGGCTTGCCGTTCTCGGTGAACAGGTTCTTGTCGGCGGACAGCGGAGCGGTCTCGCGGCCGTCGATGGTGCGCACCGTACGGGACTTGGCGTCGTAGTAGACGAAGTAGCCGCCCCCGCCGATACCGGCGGAGTAGGGCTCGGTGACGCCGAGCGCGGCGGCCGTGGCGACGGCCGCGTCGACGGCGTTGCCGCCCTTGCGCAGGACCTCGATCCCGGCGGCCGAGGCGTCCGGGTCGACGCTGGAGACGGCTCCGCCGTAGCCGACGGCCAGGGGAGTCTTCTCACCGCCGGTGGTCTGCGCGGCGGGTGGCGCCGCCGCCCCCAACGACACCACCACGGCGGCCGAAACCGCCAGGACCGTCAGATTCCGTGCGACAGGGCGACGCATCCGCACCTCCAGTAAAGGCCGTCCGCGCAGCTTAATTCATCGTCCTGGTCGCGTCAGGCACGCGTCGAACACCGGTGCGTCGGGCCCGCTACCATGCGCGCCCATGAACGACGACGTGCGCAACATAGTCCTGGGTGTGGCCGCGGCGGGCATCAGCGCCGCGCTGGGCTGGCTCGCCCGTACGTTTCTGTGGAAGCGGAAACTCCGGCGCAAGCAGGCCTTCTTCGGGCTGCCCGAGAACTCCGAGTCGCTGCTGGTCGTCAACCGTGATCCGGCCGCCACCGAGCCGGCGGTGCACCGCTTCGACGTGTACGCGCTCCTGGAACTCTCCGCACTGATCAAGAGCTGCGGGGCGCACCTCCACGTGGTCACCCAGGACTCGGCTCATCAGGGGTTCGGCGAGCGTACCGAGTTCTGCGTCGGCGGCCCGGGGTCCAACCGGCGCATGATGGCGCATATGGCGGCCATGCTGCCCGGCGTGCGCGTCAACATCGACGCCGAACCGGGGCCGGACCGGGGCGCCTTCCAGATCGGCGACGAGCGCTACCGCATGGATCCGGGCATCACGGAGTACGTCCTGCTGGCCCGACTCACCGCCGGCGACCGCCGCGAAGCGCGTCCCGTGTTCCTCTTCTGCGGCCAGCGCGCCATCACCAACCAGGCCGCCACCCGCTATCTCGCCCGCAACCACGAGCGGCTGGCGCGCAAGCACGGCGATTCCTTCGTACTGCTGCTGAAGGTGATCAACTCGCAGGCGTACGGCCCGGACGTCGTCGAACTGGTGGAGGACGTGACGCGAGCGGCACAGGCCCCGCTGCCCGCCCCCGCCGCTCCACGCAACAACCACCGGGCCTCCTGAAGTCCTCCACTTCTCAACAATCGTTACTGGCACGTAACTTACCGACGGGTTACCACTGGTAAGCGGGCGAGGTTACCGTCTGGTCACTTTGCACTTACACGAGTGAGGAGTGACCCGTGGGACTCCACCGCAAGGCCCTGCGCACCACCGCCGTAGGCGCCGTCTCGGCGACCCTGGTCGCCGGTACAGCCCTCGGACTCGCCCCCACCGCACAGGCGGCGCCGAACCCCGTCCGCTTCGTCGACATCACCGGCGACGGCGGCACCGTCCTCAAGGCCAACGTCGTCACCCCGGCCGGGGCCGACGGCACGCACCGCTACCCGCTGCTCGTCATGCCCACGAGCTGGGGCCTGCCCCAAGTCGAATATCTGGCCCAGGCACAGAAACTCGCCGACTCCGGGTACGTCGTGGTCACGTACAACGTGCGCGGCTTCTGGCAGTCGGGCGGCGAGATAGAAGTAGCGGGCCCACCCGACATCGCCGACGCGTCGAAGGTCATCGACTGGGCGCTCGCGAACACCCCCTCGGACTCCGGGCACATCGGCATGGCGGGCGTCTCCTACGGCGCCGGCATCAGCCTGCTCACCGCCGCGCAGGACAAGCGGGTCAAGGCGGTCGCCTCACTGAGCGGCTGGGCGGACCTGATCGGCTCCATCTACGGCGGGCGCACCCAGCACCTCCAGGCGGCCGCCCTGCTGGACGGCGCGAGCATCGTCACGGGCCGGCAGAGCGCCGAACTCCGGCAGACCTTCGACGACTTCTACAGCTCCAACCTGGCGAAGGAGCCGGAGCTCATCGCCTGGGGGAAGAAACGTTCCGCTGCTACCTACGTCGACCAGATCAACAAGAACGGCGCGGCGATCATGCTCGCCAACGCCTGGGGCGACACGATCTTCCCGCCCAACCAGTACGCCGACTTCTACGAGAAGCTGACCGGCCCGAAGCGGCTGGAAATGCGGCCCGGAGACCACGCCACGGCCGAGCTGACCGGCCTGTTCGGGCTGCCCAACGACGTGTGGAAGGACACCACGCGCTGGTTCGACCACTACCTCAGGGGCGAGGACAACGGCATCGACCGTGAGCAGCCCGTCCAGCTCAAGTCCCGTTCCTCGGGCGGCTACGAGGGCTACCCGGACTGGAAGTCGGTCGCCGCGACCGACCGGAAGATCGCCCTCGCGGGCACGACCACGATCCGCGCGAACGTGAACTCGGGGGCGGACGGCGGAGTCGTCTTCCTGTCCAGCATCCTCGACCAGGTCGCCCAACTGCCCCCGATGGCCTCGATCCCGCTGCTCCCCCGCCGCTGGGCCGCCGTGTGGCAGTCGGAGAAGTACGCGGCGGCCCAACAGGTACGCGGTACCGCGAAGTTGCACACGACCCTCACCCCGACCAAGGAGAGCGGCACCCTCGTCGCCTACCTCTACGACGTGGGGCCGCTCGGCCTCGGCAAGCTGGTCTCCAACGCGCCGTACACCTTCCACGGGCGCACCCCCGGAAAGCCGTTCGGCTTCGACCTGGAGCTGTACTCCACGGCCTACGACGTCCCGGCCGGGCATCGCCTCGCCCTGGTCGTCGACACGGTCGACCCGCTCTACATCGAGCACAACCCGTCCGGCGCGCAGCTGACCTTCTCCTCGCCTGCGAACGACCCGTCGTACGTGTCGGTCCCGCTGCGCGAGCAGTGATCTCCGGCTGCCGCCGGACGGGCCTGGCCGATGTGAACCGCCGTCCCCGTGGCCACAAGGGCCGTGGGGGCCACACCCGGCGGGAACGCCCCGCGGACCGGGCCGGCGGTCTGTTCACCCCCGGCGGGATCGGCGGGCTTCGGCGAAGTCCCCCTCTCCGACAGGGATGAAGGGCACATCGTAGTCGAGGTCCGATCCGATGAGCCGTCCGGTGCCTGCCCGTTCAGTGCTTGAGGATCTTGGAGAGGAAGTCCTTGGCGCGGTCGCTGGTGGGGTTGGTGAAGAACTCGTCAGGGGTGCGGTCCTCGACGATTCCGCCGTCGGACATGAAGACGACGCGGTTGGCGGCCGAGCGGGCGAAGCCCATCTCGTGCGTGACGACGATCATGGTCATGCCGTCGCGGGCCAGTTGCTTCATGACCTCCAGCACCTCGTTGATCATCTCCGGGTCGAGGGCCGAGGTCGGCTCGTCGAAGAGCATCGCCTTGGGCTCCATGGCCAGGGCACGGGCGATGGCCACGCGCTGCTGCTGACCGCCGGAGAGCTGCGCCGGGTACTTGTCCGCCTGGTCGGCGACTCCGACCCGGTCGAGGAGTTCACGGGAGCGCTTGTCGGCGTCCTCCTTCTTGCGCCCGCGCACCTTGACCTGCCCCAGGGAGAGGTTCTGCAGGACGGTCTTGTGGGCGAAGAGGTTGAAGGCCTGGAAGACCATGCCGACGTCGGCGCGCAGCCGGGCCAGGGGCTTGCCCTCCTCGGGCAGTGGCTGTCCGTCGAGGACGATCGTCCCCGACTCGATGGTCTCCAGCCGGTTGATCGCCCGGCACAGTGTCGACTTTCCCGACCCCGAGGGGCCGATGACCACGACCACCTCCCCCTTGCCGACGGTGAGGTTGATGTCCCGCAGGACATGCAGCTCCCCGAAGTGCTTGTTGACGTCACGCAGCTCGATCAGCGGATCTACGGCCATACTCAGCCCTACTCACTCTCAGCTGTGTGGTGGTTGCCGCAACGTATCCAGGCAAGATCGGACTTGTCGGGCGACACGCACTTTTCGATCATTAGCCGTATTTACATCGCACTTTGGGTCAAAGGGTACGCTCATGGGCCTCACGCCTCCGCGACTTCCGCGTAGAGCTGCGACAGCTCGGGCACGCCGTACGCGGCCCACTCGTGCCCGGAGTCCACGACGTCGAACTCCCTGCCGGAGGTGAGCCGCACGACGGGCTGCCCGTCGGACCGGATCTCCCAGGCGGCTCCCGGGACGGTGCGCACGATGACGGTGCCCAGGTAGAGCCCGGCGTCGTTGCCGAGCCAGGCCAGGGTCTCCTCGTCGTCCCGCCAGCGCGGCAGTAGCTGGTCCAGCGCCTCCAGCGAGGCCGCCGAGTCGTCCAGCCGGACCCCCGCCCGGGACGCCTGGGAGCGGAGCAGTTCGCACTCGGCGAGCAGGTCCGCGATGCCCGCGGGGTCGGGGAACCCGACCTTCTGGCGCCGGTTGCCCAGGAAAGGGATGTTCATACGCCCAGCGTGTCATTCGTACCCCCGTACGCACCACAGGCGCGCGGGCCGTGGATGACGGTCGAGTTCACGCCGAGTTCGCGCATGGCGCGTTGACGAGTCCCTGTTGTCTCCCTAGCTTCACCGTGCGTCTTGCGTCTCGGGTTTCGTGGTGTCTTCTGTTCCGTCCCTGCGTTTGGTGTTGTCGCGTCGTGTGTCGATGAGCGGGAGGAGTCGGCCGTGCGCCGATGTGTCCGGGGGGTCCTGGTCGTCCTGACCCTGTGCGGGTCCTTGTTGTCGGCGGTGTCGGCCCAGGCCGTCGAGGAGAGACGGGCCGGGCCGGTGCCGCTTGAGCGGCTGTTCGACAACATCGCCGTCAGCGACGACAGCCGGCCCGCGGCGGCCGACTTCGACGGCGCCGGCGCCTCCCTGTCGGCGCGGGACCTCACGGCAGCGGGCTGGGCACCCGGCCGCGTCCTGACCGTCCAGGGGGCCCGGCTGACCTGGCCGCGGCGGCAGCCGGGCGAGCCGGACAACGTCCGCGCCGCCGGGCAGGACGTCCGCGTCACGGGGCGTGGCGACGCCCTCGCCTTCCTGGTGGCGGGCACGGCCGGCACGGAGGCGGGCGGCCCGGGCACGCTCACGTACGCGAACGGCACCCGCTCCGGTTACCGGCTGACCGCGCCCGACTGGCGCACCGGGCCGCTCGCCACGAAGGCGGTGGCCCTGCCCCACATCAACACGCCCGGCGGGCAACTCGCCGAGCAGGCCCGCCTGTACGTCGTGACGGTGCCGCTGGCGCCGGGGCGCGAGCTCGCCTCGGTCCGGCTGCCGCGCGCCGCCGGACTGCATGTCTTCGCGGTGTCGGTACGGACCGCCACGCAGGGCTGGACGGGGAGCTGGACGACGTCGACCGGCGGCTACGCGGCCGTGGGGCCCTGGACGGACCGGACGCTGCGGCTGGTGGTGCGCACCTCGGCGGGCGGGCCCCGGGTGCGGATGCGGTTCGACAACACCTTCGCCGCGGCTCCGGTGCGGATCGGCGGCGCGACGGTGGCCGTACAGGCAACGGGCGCGGCGGCACGCGGGACGCCGGTGCCGTTGTCCTTCGGCGGTGAGGAAGGCGTGCAGATCCCGGCGGGGGCCCAGGCGTACAGCGATCCGCTGGGCTTCGCGGTGCCGGCGGACGCCAACCTGCTGGTCAGCTTCCATCTGCCCGGCCCGGTGCCGGCGGCGCCCCTGCACCGGCTCGCGCAGCAGCGGTCGTACGTCAGCGAGCCCGGCGACCACGCGGCGGACGGTAGCGCCGGGGCGTACACCTCGGTGATCACCAGTTGGCCGCTGCTCGCCGGGGTCGACGTGAGCGGCGGGCCCGGGTCCGTGGTGCTGCTCGGGGACTCGATCACCGACGGCGACAAGTCCACCGTGGACGCGAACCGGCGGTGGCCGAACGTGCTGGCCGGCCGGCTGCTGGGGCAGAGCGCCGTGCCGCGCTACGGGGTGCTGAACCAGGGCGTCTCGGGCAACCGCGTCGTCACCGACCGGTATCCCGGCGACGGGGTGTCCACGGACACGGCCGGGGTGAGTGCCCTGCACCGGTTCGACCGGGACGTCCTCGCCCAGCCGTCGGCCCGTACGGCGATCGTCTTCGAGGGCGTCAACGACGTGCGCTGGGGCACCTCGGCGGAGCAGGTGATCGCGGGGCTGCGGGAGCTGGCGGCGCGCGGGCAGGCCCGGGGGCTCAGGATGCTCGGGGCGACGATCCTGCCGTGCGAGGGCGAGACGCGCTGCACGGCGGCCGTCGACGCCGAGCGGGTCGCGGTGAACGAGTGGATCCGCGAGGGTGGTGTCTTCGACGGGGTGCTCGACTTCGACGCCGTCGTACGCGACCCGGCCGACCCCGCGCGGATGCTGCCCGCGTACGACAGCGGCGACCACCTGCATCCCGGGGACGCGGGGCTGGCGGCGCTGGCGGACTCGGTCGACCTGCGGCTGCTGTGAGCGGTCGGTTCGCGGCCGCTGTGAGCTACACGTCCAGGTCGACCACGACCGGCGCGTGGTCCGAGGCGCCCTTGCCCTTGCGCTCCTCGCGGTCCACGTAGGCGTCCTTGACCGCCTGGGTGAACGGCGCGTTGGCGTACACCAGGTCGATGCGCATGCCGCGGTTCTTCGGGAAGCAGAGCTGGCGGTAGTCCCAGTACGTGAAGGGGTGGTCGTACTTCAGGGGCCGCGGGACCACGTCCGACAGGCCCGCCTCGCGCAGGGAGGCCAGGGCCGCGCGCTCGGCGGCGGTGACGTGGGTCGCGCCCTCGAAGGCCGCGCGGTCGTAGACGTCGTCGTCCGTCGGCGCCACGTTGTAGTCGCCCATCACCGCGAAGGGGCGGCTGCCGGCCGCGTCGCCCGCGACGGCGGCCTTGAGGGCCTCGAACCACTGGAGCTTGTAGGCGTAGTGCGGGTGGTCCACCTCGCGGCCGTTCGGCACGTACACCGACCAGACGCGGAGCGGGCCGCAGGTCGCCGAGATGGCGCGGGGCTCCACCGAGCCGTCGAACCCGGGGTCGCCGGGCAGGCCCTTGACCACGTCCTCGATGCCGACGCGGGAGAGCACCGCCACGCCGTTCCACCGGCCGGTCGCGTGGACCGCCGACTCGTAGCCCAGCTCGCGCAACTGCTCCGTGGGGAACTGCTCCTCGGCGACCTTGGCCTCCTGGAGGCACAGCACGTCCGTGCCGCTGCTCTCCAGCCAGGCCAGGAGCCTCGGCAGGCGAGCGGTGATCGAGTTCACGTTCCAGGTCGCGATGCGCATGTCCCACAACCTACCCGGAGGGTCTGACAACGCCGCCCGGGCCCAGGGAGCCCTAGAGGTCGGCCGACGCCCCGGGGGTGAGCCGCAGGTGCTCCGCCCCGGCCAGGTTGCCGATCTGACGGTCGTAGATCGGGCGCGCGAGGTCGGTGAGGAGGGCGTCGTGGATGTCGTAGGCGCGCTGCGGCCGCACCTCGCGGACGTAGTCGATGACCTCGGAGATCTTGCTCCACGGGGCCATGACCGGGAGCATCAGCGTCTCCACCGGGTGGTCGGGGACGGTGAGGGCGTCGCCGGGGTGGAAGACCTTGCCGCCGTCGACGAGGTAGCCGACGTTGGTGATGCGCGGGATGTCCGGGTGGATCACCGCGTGGAGTGCGCCGTGGACCTGGACGTCGAAGCCGGCGGCGGTGAAGCTGTCGCCGTGGCCGACGGTGTGCACGCGGCCCGGGAACGCCGAGGAGATCTTCTCGGCGACGGACCTGAGGGTCCAGATCCGCGCGGCCGGGTTGTTCTCCATGGCGGCTCGCAGCCGGAACTCGTCGAAGTGGTCGGGGTGCTCGTGGGTGACGAGGATCGCGTCCGCGCCGAGCGCGGCGTCCTCCTCGCTGAACCCGCCGGGGTCGAGGACGAGGGTCCGGCCGTCCTTCTCGAGACGGACGCAAGCGTGCGACATCTTCGTGAGCTTCATGAGTCCATCCTGCCTTCCGGGGTTCCGCGCGGGATCACTCGTGGGGCGTCGTCTCCTCGCGGATGACCTGCTGGGCGACCTTGAACGCGCTGTTCGCCGCCGGGACGCCGCAGTAGACGGCCGCCTGGAGGAGCACCTCCTTGATCTCGCCCGGGGTGAGGCCGTTGCGCAGGGCGGCCCGGGTGTGGAAGGCCAGCTCGTCCAGGTGGCCGCCGGCGACCAGGGCGGTGAGGGTGACGCAGCTACGGGTGCGCCGGTCGAGCCCGGGGCGGTCCCAGATCTCGCCCCAGGCGTAGCGGGTGATGAACTCCTGGAAGTCCCCGGAGAAGTCGTCGGCCTGCGCCAGCGCCCGGTCGACGTGCGCGTCGCCCAGCACCTCGCGGCGGACCTTGATCCCGGCGTCGTACGGGTCGGGCCGCCCCTGCGCCTGGGGGGCCACGATCGGGGCGATCTCGGCGACGGGCCCGGACTGCAGGGGCTGCGGCGGTGCCGGGGACAGGACCGGCTTGAGGGCGGCCGCGGGCAGGGCCGTCTGGCCGGTGGAGGTGTCGAAGCCGGGCTGCCAGGCGGTGGAGAAGTGCCGCACCAGGAGGTCGGTGACCGCGGCGGGCTGCTCCACCGGCACCAGGTGGGAGGCGCCGGGGACGACGGCGAGGCGGGCGTCCGGGATGCCGGCGACCAGGGTGCGGGCCTCGGCGGGGCCGGTGACCTGGTCGTCCGAGCCGACGAGGACCAGGGTCGGCACGCCGACGCGGCCGAGTTCGCCCCGGATGTCGAACGAGGCGAGCGCCTCGCAGGCGGCGATGTAGCAGCCGGGGTCGGTGGTGCGGACCATCTGCACGGCCCACTCGGTGATCGCGGGCTGCGCGGCGGCGAACCCGCCGGTGAACCAGCGCTCGGGCGAGGTACGGGCGATGGGGTCGAGGCCGTTCGTGCGGACGATCACGCCTCTCTGGCGGAACTCGTCGGCCGTGCCGAAGCGGGGCGAGGTCGCGATCAGCGCCAGGGAGGCGAGCCGCTCGGGGTGGCGCAGGGCCAGCTCGATGCCGACCGCACCGCCGAGCGCGCAGCCCGCGTAGCCGAAGCGCTGCACGCCGAGCCCCTCGAGGGTGGTCAGCAGGCGTGTGGTGAGGTCGCTGACCGAGCCCGCCGGGTACGCGGGAGCGCCACCGTGTCCGGGCAGGTCGAACCGGAAGACGCGCCAGTGCTTGATCAGCTCGGGGATCTGGCGGTCCCACATGTGCCAGGTGGTGCCGAGCGAGGGGCCGAGGATGAGGACCGGGGCGTCTTCCGGGCCGTCGAAGCGGTACTGGAGGGCAGGGGTCGTGGTCTCACTCACCGCTCCACGCTAACCGCCCTTTCCGGCTTCGCCGACCCGGGTCCCCGGATACTTACACCTGGCTCCCGTATATCACCGGCTAACTCTCACACCGCCTTCACGTACGGCGTCCCCCTGACCTGCGGGACCGCGGGTCAGG
>NZ_JBHUQX010000018.1:39557-42770 GCF_042674225.1 Streptomyces sp. NPDC056948 | reverse complement strand
CGGCGGGGCCGAGGGCGGTGAGCAGCGGGCGCATGTGGTCGGCGACCGCGGCGCGCAACTCGGCCCGCAGGGCCTCCTCGCCCGCGACGGTCACCGCGCCGGGCAGCGCGGCGACGGGATCGCCGGGCAGACAGGCGACGCGCGGCTCGGGCGTGATCGTGTACGCCCCGGCCGCGAGGTCCAGGCGCACCGACCGGTGCCGGATGCGCGGCACGCGGCGTTCCAGGTACCAGACGCCGCTCATCAGGAGGGCGATCGACCAGGCGTAGTCGTGCAGGGCGCGTGAGGCGGTGACATGGGGACGGGGGGTGTGGGCGAAGCGGGCGTGGATGCGCGTCGCCTCGGCGTCCAGGAAGGCGTCGCGGGCTGACTGATCCGACGTCAGTCCGTCGGCGGTGATCGCCTGTTGGTCATAGGCCGCCCTGGGGTCCGCGACCTCGACGGTCAGCGCCTCGCAGATGCCGGTCAACCGCCGGTAGGCGGTACCGAGGACGGAGGCGAGGGTCGGCGGTGACTCCAGGACAGTGCGCATCGATCACTCCTACGGGCAGTTGCGACCCGCGATTGGATAGGTAAGGCTAACCTAAGGTACAAGATCGTCGGACGTGCTCCCGACCCACCGATGGAAGACCGCCATGCGCCTGTACCTGCTCGCCCTCAATCCGACGGACTCCGTCACCGAGGGCTTCCTCCCCGCCGCCGCCCGGCTGGGCCTGGACGTCACCGTCCTCACCGACCAGCCCGAAGCCCACCGGAGAACCTGCCAGGACGTCGAGGTCCTGGAGTGTGACGTGCGGGACTTCCGGGCCGTCGTGTCGCGGATCTCGGCCCATGACAGCCCTGGTGCCGTCTTCACCAACAGCGACCATCTCCAGACCCAGGCCGCCCTGGCCGCCGCCTACTTCGGCCTGCCCGGCAAGGACTGGCGGGTCACCCTGCGCTGCAAGGACAAGGCGGAGATGCGCCGCCGGCTGGCCGCCGCGGGAGCGGACACCGTCTGGTCGGCCGAACTCACCGCACCGGCCCCGCCGACCGCGCCCTACCCGTGTGTCCTCAAGCCCCGTGAGGGCGTGGCCAGCGAGGACGTCGTGCTCGTCGACGGCCCCGAGGACCTGGCGATCCGCGCCGAGGAGATCCTGGAGCGCCGGCCGGGCACCACCCTGGTCGTCGAGGAGTACCTCCCCGGCGAGCTGTGCACGCTGGAGACCCTGGGCGACGGCCGGGTCCGGCACGTCCTGGGCGGCTTCCGCACCGAGTTGTCGCCGCCGCCGCACTTCGTCGAGCAGCGCCTCACGTTCACCCCCGCCCACCCCGAGCCGGTCGTCGCGCAGGTGCTCGCCCAACTGGACGCGCTCGGCGTCGGGTTCGGCGCCTGTCACACCGAGTTCGTGGTGCACGAGGGGCGGGCACGGATCATCGAGGTCAACTACCGGGCCATCGGCGACCAGTGCGACCTGCTGCTGGAACGGCTCCTCGGCATCCCCCTGTTCGAGCTCATCCTCCGTACCCACCTGGGCGAACCGCTCCCGGCCGATCCGGGAGCTCGCTGCGACCGCGCCGCCCTTCTGGAGTACCCGTGCGCCGACCGGGCCGGGACCCTGACCGATGCCCCGGCGGCCACCGAGCTCACCGCCGACGGAGTGTGTCTGACGTATCGTCCGCTGCGGGCGGTGGGCGAGCGGCACAAGCTGTACCGCACCAACCGCGACTACCTCGGCGTCCTGCGGGCCACCGGTACCGACCAGGACACCGTGGACCGCGTGGCCGCCGAATTCCTGGCCACCCTCCGCTGGGAGATCCAGGCGTGACCGTACTGCCACCCCCGCCGGACACCTGCGCGTCCGAGCTGCTCACCCGGGTGCTGAGCGCTCTGCTGCGCGAGGACGTCGTCGGACTGCGCACCCGCAGCGCCCTCGTCCACCGGCCGGACGGACCCTGGCTGCGACGTGCCGCCGGCCGTGACGCCCTGCTGCTGCCGGTCGCCGAGGACGGCTTCCAGTGCCGGTACGCCGCCCGGCTGCCGCTGCTCCTGCGCGCGTCGGACGGCGCCGAGCTGACGTCGCACGAAGAGGTGCTGGACGCGCTGCGTGCGCTCGCCGAGCCAGAGGACCGGGCCGGCTTCGACGCCTTCGACGAGGAGTGCCGGCAGACATTGGCCACGTTACGGCTGCACGCGGACACCCGCGACGCCGTCGCCGGGCGGTTGACCGGCCGCCACGGTGCCGATCCGGCGCGCTGGACCGGCCTCGGCGGTGCGCCGGCGTTCGACACGCTCGCCGCCCGTCTGGATCATCCGGTGTACCCGACCGCGCGTGGCCGGGCCGGGCTGGACGAGGAGCAACTACGGTCGTACGCGCCCGAGTTCCACCCCCAGTTCTCCCTGCGCTGGCTCGCCGTGCCCCGGGACGCGGTCCTGCTGACCGGCACGCTTCCCGGGCTGTGGCCCACGCCCGCGCGGCTCGGTCTGGCCGAGCTGGAGCGCACGCACCTCGCCCTGCCGGTCCACCCGCTGACCCTCGGCCCTCCGCTCGACGCGGCCTTACGGGCCACCGGCCTGCGCGGGCGGGCGGTACTGGCCGAACCGGGATGCCTCGAGGTCGTACCGACCCTGTCCATGCGGACGGTGGCGACGGCGGCGGACCCGGCGCTGCACCTCAAACTGCCCCTCGCCACCTCCTCGTTGGGGCTGCGCAACAAGCGGTCCGTCAAGCCCGGCACACTCGTCGACGGGGCCGTAGGGCAGCGGCTCATCCAAGAGATCGTCGCTCGCGAGCCGCGGTTCCGGGACACCATCCTGCACGCCGACGAGACGACGTACGCCCACGCGGGGCATGAACTCCTGGCCGTGCTGTGCCGCCGCTACCCGGCCGGTCTCGGGGACTCGGTCGTGGTGCCGATGGCGGCGCTCCTCGCCGAGGCGCCGGACGGACGGCTGGTCGTCGACCATCTCGCCGACCGCTTCCACGGCGGCGACCCGCTCGCCCTGCTCGACGCCTGTCTGACGCTGCTCTTCGACTGGCAGACCACGCTGTTCGGGTACGGCGTGGCGCTGGAGTCGCACCAGCAGAACATCTCCCTGGTGCTCCGGCCGGGGCGCCGCCCGCCGGCGTTTAATGACAAAGAAGGAACACCCCGCCGCACAACCCCGCAGCACCCCCCGCAACCCCGGCCGGGGGGCGTAAGCAAACCCCCGCAAAGAGCCAACCAGGGCAG
>NZ_JBHUQX010000018.1:0-39547 GCF_042674225.1 Streptomyces sp. NPDC056948 | reverse complement strand
GCAGCCTCCGGCTGCTGTTCAAGGACAACGACGGACCACGCGTCGACACACGGCGGCTGCACGCCCGGCTCCCGGGCCGGTGGGACTTCGACGACCCCCGGATCCTCGGCACGGAGGACGGGCCGGTGGCCGACCTCTTCGCCACCATCACCGTCCATCTGTGCGCGGGCGCCTACGCGTTCGGGCTCGCCCGGCACGGCCGCGCCCCGCTGCCCGTGCTGCTGCGGCTGGTGCGCGAACGGCTGGCCGAGGCCGTGGCGCGGCTCGGCGGCGAGGCGGGGGACGTCCTGCGCGCCCGGGTCCTCGACGCCCCGGAACTGCCGGTGAAGGCGATGGTCACGGCCGGCACGCTGCTCAGCAAGGAGCGGTCGGGCACCGCCGACATCAACAAGCACTACACCACCGGGCCCAACTACCTGCTGCCGTCCCGGAGTACGCCATGAGAACCCGGGACCGGACCGCCGGTTCCGTCGTCGCCGCCCGTACTCGCCCCGCCCCTCCCCCGCATTCGCAACCGCTGGAGCCTGCCATGCCCTCGCTGACCGAATCGCCCGGCCGCACCACCGCGTCGGTCTCCCTGCCCACCGCCGACGACGTGGTGGCCCACACCCTGCTGAACTGTCTGCTGCGCGAGGTGTCCGGGCCCGAGCGGCAGACCGTCGTCGCCGACGGCCGTCTGCTGCTGCGGCTGCCCCGCCGCGGGGTGCTGCTGGGTGTCGCCCTGCGCCGCACCTCGCTGCTCGGCGCGCACCGGTTCACCGGCCCGGTGCGCGAGGAGCGGGACGGCGGCTGGGCGGACCTGGACTGGCGGCGGCTGGCCGAGTACACCCGTGACGAGCTGTCGCTGCGCACCGGCGTGCGCAACGAGGAGTTCCTGGCGCAGGTCGCCTCCAGCCACGCGGCCGTCGAGGGCTCGCTCCACGCCGGGCACGCCCTGCCGGAGGTCCCGGAGCCTGCGGGCGACCCGCTGTCCGCCTACATCGCCTCCGAGCAGTCCCTGCTCTTCGGGCACCGCTTCCACCCCACGCCCAAGGCCCGGACCGGCGACCCTCGTTCCTGGGCCGCGTACGCCCCCGAGACGGGCGCCTCCTTCCCGCTGTGGCACCTCGCCGTGCGGGAGCACCTGATCGCGCAGGAGAGCGCAGAACCGTGGGCCACCGCCGCCCTGGACCGGCAGCGTCCGGACGTCCCGGCCGGCTACCGGCTGCTGCCCGCCCACCCCTGGCAGTACGAGACGCTCCGGGAGCACCCGCTGCTGCGCGCCGCCCTGGACCGCGGCGACGTACTCGATCTGGGACCGGGCGGCCGGCCCTTCGCGGCCACCGCGTCCGTGCGCACGCTGTACGACGGGGAGACGTTCCTGAAGTTCAGCCTGAACGTGCGGATCACCAACTGCCTGCGCAAGAACAGCAGTTACGAGCTGACCGGGGCGGTCGCCCTCACCCGGGCGCTGGCCCCGGCGCTGGCCGACCTCGCCGGGCGCTTCCCCGGCAGTGCCGTGCTCCGCGAACCCGCCTACCGCACCCTCGCCCTGCCCGGCCCCGACGGCACACCGGACCGCGACCTGCTGGAAGGCTTCGGCGTCATCGTCCGCGAGGGCCTGTCCCGGCGGCTCGCCCCCGGCACCACTCCCCTGCTCGCGGCCGCCGTCGCGGACGAGTACCCGACGGGTGCCGCCCAGGTCTCCCGCCTCCTCGCCGGAGCGGACGCGGCCACGGCGCTCGACTGGTGGTCGGCCTATCTGGACCTCCTCCTGCCGCCCGTCCTCGCCGCCTACTTCGACCACGGCCTGGTCCTGGAGCCGCATCTGCAGAACGTGCTGCTCTGCGTCGACGGCGCACGCCGGCCCGCCCAGGTCCTCTTCCGGGACCTGGAGGGCACCAAGCTGGTGCCCGAGCAGCACACGGAGACGCTCGCCGCGCTGCCGCCCGAGGTGGCCGGGCCGATGACGTACGACGCGGGGCGCGGCTGGGACCGGGTCGTGTACTGCCTGCTGGTCAATCACGTGGCCGAAATGCTCGCGGCCCTCGCCGACCTGCATCCGGAGACGGAGGCGGCACTGTGGGCACGCGTGCGGGAGACGCTGCGCGCCTACGCCGACCGGCACGGCTGCCCACCTCGCCTGGCCGCCCTGCTCGCCGGGGTGCCGCTGCCCGCCAAGACCAACCTGCTCACCCGCTGGGAGCGCAAGGCCGACCGCGAGGCCGGATACGTCCGGCTGCCGTCGCCGCTGGGCGAAGAGGTGCTGCACGAGGCGAAGAGGAGCTCCCGATGACCCGCCCGACCCCCGCGGTGAACGACCGTGCCCTGTCGCTGCCGTCGACGGAACTGCCCGCCTACCTCTACGACTTGGCGGCCCTGCGCACACACGCCGCCGGGATCCGGGCCGCGCTGCCCGGGCGGGTCGAGCTGTACTACGCGGCCAAGGCCAACCCGGAGCCGGAGATCCTGGCCGCGCTGGAGCCCTGCGTCGACGGGTACGAGGTCGCGTCGGGCGGTGAACTCGCGCATGTGGCCAAGGCGATGCCGGGGCGGCCGCTGGCCTTCGGCGGGCCGGGCAAGACGCCGGACGAGGTGACCGCCGCGCTGGAACTGGGCGTCGAACGCTTCCACGTCGAGAGCGAGCACGAGCTGCTCGTCCTGGCCGAACTGGCCCGCCGCGTCGCGCCCCGGCGGCGGGTCGCGGTGCTGCCGCGGGTCAACCTGCCGGTTCCCGACGGCTCGCTCGCCGGGAGCTCGCTGGCGATGGGCGGGCGGCCGACGCCCTTCGGCCTGGACCCCGCCCGGGCCGAGGCCGTGGTCCGGGCGCTCGCCGACGGGACGTACCCGCAGCTCGAACTGCGGGGTGTGCACGCCCACTTGGCGAGCGGTCTCGGAGCGGCCGAGCTGCTGGGGGTCGCGGAGACCGTGGTCGGCTGGGCCACAGGGCTCGGCGTACCGATCTCGGAAGTGAACGTCGGAGGCGGCATGAGCGTCGACTACAACGCTCCGGAGCGGCGCTTCGACTGGGCCGCGTACGGCGAGGGGCTGGCCCGGCTCACCGAGGCGCATCCGGGGCTGACGCTGCGGATCGAGCCGGGGCGGGCGCTCACCGCGCACTGCGGCTGGTACGCCACGGAGGTGCTGGACGTGAAGCACAGCCACGGCGAGGTGTTCGCCGTCGTCCGGGGCGGCACGCATCATCTGCGCACCCCCGCGACGAAGGGACACGACCAGCCCTGCTCCGTCCTGCCCGTGGACACCTGGCCGCACCCCTGGCCGCGACCCGCGGCGAAGAGCGGGCCCGTCACGCTCGCGGGGCAGTTGTGCACGCCGAAGGACGTGCTGGCCCGCCGGGTGCCGGTGCCGGAACTCAGGGCCGGGGACCGGGTGGTGTTCTCCCTGGCGGGCGCCTACGCCTGGAACATCTCGCATCACGACTTCCTGATGCATCCGAGGCCCGGGTTCCACTTCCTGGACGAGGACGCCTAGGGTCCGTCGGCCGCATGGGTGCCACCGCGTCACGGAGTTGGAGCGGACCGGCCCCGTCCGGCCGATCCACTCCACCTTCCTCAACGGCCTGAGCAGCCTGCCGTTTGCGCTGCGCCGAGTCAGGCCGCGGCGAGGGCGGGTGACGCCAGTGCCGCCGCCGTCTCCGGTTCCTCGGCCTCGGCCAGCAGGGCCATGAGGGTCGCCCGGGCACGGGCCACCCGGGAGCGGACCGTGCCGACCGGGCAGTCGCTCAGCGCGGCGGCCTCGGCGTACGGCAGACCGAGCAGTTGCGTGAGGACGAACGCCTCGCGCCGCTCCTCGGGCAGTCCGTCCATCAGCTCGAGCAGTGCCACACCGTCGTCGAAGCCGGGCAGGCCGCGCGGCTGGGCGAGCTCGACCGCCAGCTCCCAGTCCGGCAGATCGGCCGGGCGGGGCCGCACGGCGGAGTACCGGAGGCTGTCCGCCACGGCACGCCGGGCGATGGCCAGCAGCCAGACACGCGCCGAGGAACGGCCCTCGAACCGGTGCAGACTGCCGAGCGCCCGCAGGAACGTGTCCTGCGCCAGATCGTCCACGGCCTGCGGATCGGCGCACAGATGGGCGACGTAGCGGATGACGTCACGGTGCAGGGCGCGCACGAAGTGGTCGACGGCCGCGGAGTCGCCGCCGCGGGCGGCCAGCGCCCAGGCGGTTATCGACTCGTCGGCCGACGCGGAGGCCTCGCTTCTCGCGTGCGGGCTTCTCTCGCGTGAAAGGGGCAGGGCAGGAGTGATCACCTGGTGTCCTTCTCGGGATTCCGGGACCACGCGAACACGCGTGCGGCCCGGTGAGCGGGGATACGGCCGCATCCGTACGGCGCGACGCACGGACGGAGGTACGACCGAGACCGGGGCGCGCAGAGTGCTGCCCCGGGACTGCCGGCTGCCGTCAGGCGGCAGCGGTCCCCACAGGCGGTCCTCGAGTGGTGATCGCGTGAACGAGAAGGAGAAGGCGCGGCGCGCGGTCCGAGGACCAGCGCCGTACCCGCACGGGCGGGGGCGGCGGCGTGGGCAGGGCGAACAGGAGCCGCAGCGGCGCGGCCAGCCGGCTGCCCACGGCGCGCAGCAGACGGAAGACGGCCCGTTCGCCGTGGCCCAGCCACAGTCCGCACAGCAGCGCGGCCAGCAGGTGGGCGGCGAGCATGCCGAGGGACGAGTCACCGCCCGCGGTGGCGTGTCCCGTATGCCCCATGTGATGGGACATGGAGCCCATTTCGTGCCCCATGGATCCCATGCCGTGGCCCATGGATCCCATGCCATGACCCATGGAGGGCATGTCCATGGAGTCCGCGCCACCCGCTGCCCCGGCGGCCGGTGTCGGCACGAGGGAGAACGCCGAGTGCAGCCCGGTCTGGACGACCACGGCGACGGCGACGACCAGCCGGAGTCCGCGCTCGCGGCCCGCCAGGCACCAGCCCGCGACACCCGTCACGGCCCAGCCGGCCACCAGGGTCGACAGGGGCACATGGTCGCCGGACATCATGACGTGCCCCAGGGCGGCGAGCACGACACAGACGGCCGCGAACACCGCGGCCCGTGTCGTGCGAGCACACCACCCAGCTGTCATGGCGCCTCATCTTCGCATCCGGCCCCGCTTCTGCACCCATGGGTACGGACATCGCCATGCCCTGGTACTCAATCGGCGACATGTGATCCAGGCCACTGTCCAGGAATCGATGCCTCCGGCCGGGCCACGGCAGAATCCCCGGCGTGGACATCACCGCGCAGGAGCTCAACCGGGCGACCCTCGGCCGTCAGTTGCTGCTGGGCCGGGAGGTGATGGAGGCCGGGGAGGCCGTGCGGCGTGTGGTGGCGCTCCAGGCGCAGCATGCCGCTTCGCCGTACGTGGCACTGTGGAACCGGCTGGCCGGCTTCTCTCCGGCCGAGCTGGACGACGCCTTCGCGCGGCGTGCGGTGGTCAAGGCGACCTTGATGCGGATCACGCTGCACGCGGTCCACGCGGACGACTACCAGGTGTTCCGTGAGGCGATGCAGCAGACGCTGTACGCCTCACGGCTCGGCTACCGCTTCGCCGCCGCGGGGCTCACACCGGCCGACGGCGAGGCACTCGTCCCGGAGCTGCTGGACTTCGCCGACCGGCCGCGGACGGCCGCGGAGCTTCAGGCGTGGCTGGAGGAGCGGGTAGGCGCGGACAAGAAGGCCGGCGCCTGGTGGGGGCTCAAGGGGTACGCGCCACTGCTCCACCTCCCGACCGGCGGGCCGTGGTCGTTCGGCACCCGGGCGTCGTTCGTCGCGGCGCGGACCGGTCCGGTGCCGACGGGCCGGGAGCCGGCAACGGAGGCGCTCGGGCAGCTCGTCCTGCGCTATCTGCGGGGCTTCGGGCCGGCGACGGTGGCGGACGTGGCGCAGTTCGCGATGCTGCCGCGGCAGCCCGTACGGCAGGCACTGCTCGCCCTGTCCGACGCGGTGGAGCAACTGCGCGGACCGGACGGGACGGTCCTCTTCGACGTACCGGACGCCCCACGCCCACCGGCGGACACCCCGGCGCCGCCGCGCCTCATGGCCATGTGGGACAGCGTCCTGCTGGCCCACGCCGACCGCAGCCGCGTGATCCCCCCGGACTACCGCCGCCTGGTGATCCGCGTGAACGGTGACGTACTGCCCACCCTGCTGGTCGACGGCCAGGTCGCCGGCGTGTGGCGCGCGATCGACGGCGGCATCGAGGCCACGGCCTTCCACGACCTGTCACGCACCACGTGGGACGGTCTCGCCGAGGAGGCCGCGTCATTGACAAGCCTCCTGACCGACCGCGACACCGAGGTCTACCGCCGCTACCACCACTGGTGGCCGAAACTCCCCGACGGGCACGTACGACTGCTCACCGGCTCCGGGTGATTCTCCTGCGCCGTACCCCGCGGGGACGGCGTGGTCCGCTCCGGTGGGCGCCCCGCCAGGGGTCGCCGGGCGCCGCCAGGGGGCTCTGGGCCCGGGCCTGGGCCTGGATCTCGTAGTACGAGTCGTGTGACGTCACCTTGTACGCCTCTTCGAAGGAGGCCATGGCCTCGCGGATCCCGGCACCGGCGAGTCCGCGCCGCCGGACCACGGACGCGAGCCAGGTGAAGAAGCCCATGACGGCCGCCAAGGCGCCCGCGATGATGAGGAAGGGGAGCAACTGGCTCATGGCGTCTCCTCGCGTCGCCGGGGCCTGATGTGCACGACTCCGGCATCCAGGTCCACGCGGAACGGGTCCCCTTCCGCCGGTCTCACGTTCTTGCGCACCCTCTCCTGCTCCATGGCCCGCCTGGCTGCCCGCGCCGCGGGGTCTCCCTCCTGCAGAAAGTCGGCGCCTATGGCCGACAGGCCCTTTCGCTTGCGCCAGTAGATCCAGCCCCGGGCCTCCATCCACAACAGCGCGCGATCCGCGAGGAAGAGGACCATCGCCGCCCCCAGCACTCCGACTGCGACGTGCCACACGGTGTGCATCATGCGAGGGCAACGGCCCGTGGTGCCGCGTGGTTCCCTCGCCGCTCCGGGCCGGTGACATCGCGTCAGTGGTGGGTGTGGACGACGGCGTGACCCCTGCCCCGGCCGATCATCCACTTGTTGACCGGAGTCGTGATCAGGAAGGCCACCGCGAAACCGCCCAGCAGCGCGGACCAGAACAGACCGTCCGTGAGTTGGGCCTCCATCGCGCCCGGGGTGAGGGCGATGATCGCGTTGTCGACGAGTTCCATCACCGCGATCGAGACCGTGTCCGCGGCCAGCGCGACCTTGATCGCGGCCTTGAGGCCGAGGCCGGCCCGCAGGACCGCGAACAGGGTGAACGAGTAGCCGAAGAGGAAGGCGAGCGCGATCGCCAGAACCATGGTGGGCACGTCGCCCCACTCGAGCGCGGTGCCGATGACCATGCCGAGGATCTCGCCGATCGCACAGCCCGTCAGACAGTGCAGCGTCGCCTTCACGGCGGTTCCCCAGGACGCCGTCCCGCGCGGGTGCCGTTCGGGGTGATGACGTGTGTGGTCCATGATGTTCCAGTATGCGCTGTTCCCCCTGTCCCGCCGCCTCCCCCAGTGATCGATCCGCCTAGAGTGTCGGGTCATGACGACACAGGCCGACCGGTCAACACAGGCTTATCTCTCCGAGTTGTTCTCCCTGGACGGCCGCGTCGCGGTGGTCACCGGCGGCAGTTCCGGTATCGGTCGCGCCATCACCGGCGCCCTCGCCCGCGCCGGCGCGAGCGTCGTGGTCGTGGCCCGCGGTGAGGCCGGACTGACCGCGACGGTCGAGGAGTTGACGGCTCAGGGCTGCCGCGCCGCGTGGGTCAGCGCGGACCTGAGCACGCGCGAGGGTGTGCGCACGGCCGCCGAGCGGGCGGTCGAGGCGTTCGGGGAGCCCGACATTCTCGTCAACAGCGCAGGGATCAATCTGCGCCCGCCGATGGACGAACTCACCGAGGACGTCTGGGACCTCACGATGGCCGTCAACCTGGAGGCGCCCTTCCTGCTGGGGCAGCGCTTCGGCCCGGGCATGGCGGAGCGCGGGTTCGGGCGGATCCTGCACATCAGCTCGCAGCAGGCGCACCGCGCGTTCGTGCAGAGCGGCGCGTACGGCGCCTCGAAGGGCGGACTGGAGTCTCTGGCCCGCTCCCAAGCCGAGGCGTGGTCGCCGCGCGGCGTCACCTGCAACGTCCTGGTGCCGGGCTTCGTCATGACAGCGCTAAACAAGCGTCTGTCGTCGGATCCGGAGAAGGTGGCCGCCCTCGCCACCCGCACGCTGATCGGGCGGAACGGCCTGGCCGAGGACTTCGCGGGCGCGGCCGTCTTCCTGGCGAGCCCGGCGTCCGCCTACGTCACCGGACAGTCGGTCTACGTCGACGGCGGTATGTCCGTCCACTGACGCGGCAATCCGATCAGGCGCCCGGGCTTTTCCGCCACACGAAGGCCTCCGTGCTCGGCGCCCGTTCGGAGAACCGGCCCGACGGTGAGGCCTCGCGCAACAGCAGCCGCAGGTCCGCCTCGAAGTCGTCCCGGCGCCCTTCGAAGAGATGCGGAGCCGAGAACGACATGGAGAACACCCAGGCGACGACATCGTCGAAGGTCCGCTCCAGCACCTGCCCGCCGGGCACGACGAGACGCCGGGGGCCGACGAAGCCCGCCCGGGCGAACACCTCGTCCTCCGCGCCCGGTGTCCCTTGCGCCAGCACCCCGCGGCCCGCTCGTCGCACGGGCCCCAGGTACCGCTTCACCAGGTCGTCCACCCCCGCGTAGGGAACCGCCGGGTGCGGCATGCCGTCGACGGTCCGGGGCTCCGTCTTCAGGTCCGCGATGTGCACCAGCGCCCCGCCGGGCCGGAGCATGTCCCGGACGGTCGCGGCCACCAGGTCACGGTCCATCCAGTGGAAGGACTGACCGAAGGTGGCGACGGCGAACGTGCCGAGCCCCGCGGGCAGGGCTTCGGCCCGCGCCCGCACCCACCGGGTCCTGGCGCCCACTCCCCGGTCGGCGGCCCCGCGCCCGGCTTCGGCGATCATCCCGCTGTCGGGGTCCACCCCGACGATCTCACCGAACAGATGCGCGAGGCTCAGGGCGATGGTTCCGGGCCCGCAGCCCACGTCGAGGAGACGCCCCTCCCCGTCGAGCCGCAGCTCCTCGGCGAGCGCGTCCGCCAGCCCGGCGGCGTACGGCAGCCGCCCCCGCTCGTAGTAGGCGGCGGTCCCCGAGAACAACGTGTCGTCCCACTCCCAGCCGACCGCCACGCCCGCCCACCACCCTCACAGCACAGAGTTCCGCGACCACCCGACCGGTCGACGACCCCGATGATTCCACGGCCGGACCACCCGCCGAGGATCACCACCGCGCGCCACAGGGCATCACCGAGCATCACCGACCGGAGGTCCCCCATCGGAGAGCGGCCGACGGGCGCTTGTCAGTGCCCGGTGTCACGCTGGGCACACAGGACCTGCGGAAGGGAAGCATCGCCATGATCACCACGGAGTTCGCCCCCGGTTCCCCCTGTTGGCTCGACCTCGGCGCTCCGGACGTCCGGACCGCCGCTGCCTTCTACGGCGCCGTGCTCGGGTGGGACTACGAGTCCATGGGCGAGAGCGAGGACTTCGAGGGCGGGATGTTCCGGAAGGACGGCAAGATCGTCGCCGGGCTCGGCAAGCTCACCGAGGAGGGAGCGCGCCCGGCCTGGATGCTCTACTACAGCGTCGCCGACGCGGACGCCACGACGAAGGCCGTGGAGCAGTCGGGCGGCACCGTGCGCGTCGCGCCGATGGACCTCGAGCAATGGGGCCGGATGGCGCAGTACACCGACCCGCAGGGAGGCCAGTTCGCCGTCTGGCAGCCGGGGACGAGCAAGGGCCTCGACCTGGTCGACGAGCCGGGCTCGCTGTCCTGGACCGAGCTGTACACGAGCGACGCGGCGGCCGCGAAGGAGTTCTACGGCGGACTCTTCGACTGGCGGTTCAGTGACATGCCGCTGCCGGGCGGCGGGGGCACGTACACCCTCATCACCCCCGCCGGACTGCCCGAGGAGCGGATGCACGGCGGACTCATGGAGGTCGGCGAGAAGGACCTGTCGCTGGCGAACGGACGGCCGTACTGGCACCCGGTCTTCGCCGTCGCCGACTGCGACGCCGCGGTGGCCAAGGTCAGGGAGAACGGCGGCAGCGTCCAGATGGGTCCCGAGGACGCGGAGGGCGTCGGCCGGCTGGCCGTCTGCCTCGACCCGGCCAACGCGGACTTCGTGGTGCTCACCCCGGCCCAGGGCTGAACCGGCCCGCCGCCCGGTGCGCGGGTGCCGCGCCCGGCCCGGGCCCGGCTCCCGTGCCCACCGGCCGGGCGAGTCACCACCAGCGATGGATGTCCCCGGCGACGCGCCGCTTCCCGAGCGGCTGCACCTCGCGGGCGTTGCCCTCGGGGAAGAGGCTCCGGTAGTGCTCCAGCGCGGCGGCGGACGCCTGGACCGGATGGGTCAGGACCGTCCAGCGCACGCCGGTGGTGTAGGGGCAGGTCGTGGTGGACCCGAGGTAGCGGTAGGACTCGGTGCAGGGCGGCAGCAGGGTGTCGATCTCCACGTCGGGGACGTCCCAGGGGTCTTCGCTCCGGCGGGCGGATTCCAGCAGCCGGTCGAGGGAGCCGTTGGCGTCGCCCGGGTGGATGAAGACGGCGAGCACCGCGTACTCCTTCGCACCGGCCGCGGCCGCGTCTCCGTCACCATCCCTGCCCCCGTTCCCGTTCCCGGCCCCGATCGTCCGGGCGTACTTCAGGTGCTGTTCCATCGGGAACGCCACCCCGCCGACGGTGTGCTCGGACGGCGTGTGCCAGTGGATGTCCTCCAGGTGGTAGGTGGCGTCGCCGACGCTCATCAGGCAGTCCTGTCCGCGCGGCGGCTCGGCCTTCACGGAGCCCTCCTCGGCCCGGACGCAGTCGGGCCGGTGCCGCTTCGGACGCTCGAAGCGCAGGCGCATGGTGAGCCGGGCCGGATGGCGCAGGCGCAGGGGCGGCAGGGCCGAGATGTCGGTGGTCTGCGGACGGATGTCGACCGGGCTCTGGGACTGCAGCGCGGTGTCGACGGCGGAGTGGGCGGGGGCGGTCAGGGACACGGGGATCACCTTCGGTCGACGGGCGGACGGCCGGGCAACGACGACCGCATCCTTTTCCCTCGGCGGCGCCCGGGACGCGCGAGGTCACCCGGACTGCTGAACACCCCGGGCCGCGGCCTTGACGCGCTACGGTCGCGACATGAACCAAGGTCCCGAAGCGGCAGCTCAGGAACCCGGCGAGGACACCGTCCGCGCGTTCGCCGAGCTGGCGCAGGGCTGGGCGGCGGCGATCGTCGCCAACGACCCCGCACGCATCGCGGGCTTCATGGCGGACGAGTGGGTGATCGTCTCCGAATCGGGGATCGACCCGAAGGAGAGGTTCCTCTCCCTCGTCGAGTCCGGGGAGCTGACCCACTCCGCGATGGACCTCAGGACCCGGCCCAGGGTCCGCGTCTACGGCGACACGGCCGTGGTCACCGGACGGGTCACCAACACGGCCCACTACCAGGGCGAGCGCTACGACGCCGACGAGTGGACGACGGACGTGTTCGTGAGGCGGGACGGGCGCTGGCGGTGCGTGCTCAGCCACATCACACCAGCGGCCCCCGGCATCACATCAGCGGCCCCCGAATGAGCGTTCATGTGTTTTGCATATGATGCGCAAATGCATGACTACAGCATCAGGGAAGCCACGCCCGCGGACATCGACGGGGCTCGGGTGGTGATGCTGGACGCCGTGTACCGCGACTTCGACACCGGCTATGTGCCGCGCTGGCACGCCGACATCATCGACCCGGTGCCGTTCTACGTAGAACCGCCGCGGCACACCCTCCTGGTGGCCGTGGACGAGCGGGACGGGACGGTGGCGGCCACGGGGGCGCTGGACGCGCGCGGGCCGGCGCATCCGCCGAACCCGCGCTGGCTGGCCGAGCGGTACCCCTCGGGCGAGACCGCGCAGGTACGGCGGCTGTACGTCGGCCCCGCACACCGGCGGCGCGGACTGGCCCGGCGGCTGGTGGCAGGCCTGGTCGACTTCGCCCGGGCCGACGGTGGTTACCGATCCGTGTATCTGCACACGTATCCGCACTCGCCCGGTGCGATGGGCCTGTGGCGGACCCTGGGCAAGGTGGTGTGCGACGAGCGGGAGGAAGTGCCCGGCGGGGGCAGCGGCGTGGTGCACTTCGAGATTCCCTTCGCTTGAGCACCACGGGGACGACACTGAACACCTCGAACTCACCCCTGGCCAAGGGCCTCGCCGCCCTGCGCGCCCTCGCGCGGGGCGGCGCCCCGACGCTGCTGTGGCGGGCCGTGCTCATGGCCGCACTGGTGGGCGCGATCGGCCTGCTGCCGTGGCTCTCGCGCACCGACCCGGCGCTGACGGTCCTCAAGGCCCGCTCGGCCGACCGCGACCCGACACCCGAGACACTGCGCGCCATCCGCGACCAATTCGGCCTGGACGACGGCCCGCCGGCACTGCTGGGCCGCTGGCTGGCCGGGCTGCTGCACGGCGACGCGGGCACGTCGTGGGTGTCCGGCGGCCAGGTGCTGCCGGGCGTCGTGCAGTCGCTCGGCGCCTCGCTGCTGCTGATGTCCGGGGCCCTCGTGGTCGCGGCGGGCACCGTGGCGGCGGTGTGCGCCCGCACACTCCGGCTCGGCTCGCGGGGGCGGCTCGCCGCACGGGGCCCCGGCGGCACGGCTTCGGCCGTGCTGGCCGCACTGCCCGAGTTCCTCGTCGCCTCGGTGCTGGCCTCGGTGATCGGCGTCCAGCTCGGCTGGCTGCCCGCTCTCGGCTGGTACGGGCCGCAGTGGATGGTGCTGCCGTCGCTGGCCCTCGGTCTGCCCGCCGGGGCGATCCTCGGACGGATGCTGGACGACCTGCTGCCCAGCGCGTTCGCCGAACCGTGGGCACTGGCGGCCGCGGCACGCGGGGTCCCGCCGAAGTCCGTGGCGCGGCAGGCGGTGCGCCGCTGCGTGCCCGGACTGCTGCCCAATCTGGGCCTGTTCGTGGTCGGCCTGACCGGCGGCTCGGTCGCCGTCGAGCAGATCTTCGACATCCCGGGCCTGGGCCGGCTCACCCTCCAGGCCGCCCTCGCCCAGGATCTGCCCGTCCTGCAGACCGGCACCCTCGCCCTCGTCCTGGTCGCGGCCGTCGCCGGGGTCCTCGCCCGGCTGTCGTCCCGGCTGCTCATCGGGCCCGCGCTGCGCGACGGCGCCCTGCACTCCCTGCACCGTCCCGGCCGGTCCACGCCCCGCGCCCTGCCCTTGCTCTACGGGGCGCTGCTCGCCGCCGTCATCGGGTTCGGTCTGCCCCGCGACCCGCTCGCCCTGGACACCCTCGCCCGGCTGCGGGCCCCGTCCCTGGCGCACCCGTTCGGGACGGACGCGCTGGGCCGGGACGTACTCGCCCGGGTCTCCCACGGCGCGCTGACCACCCTCGGCATCGCCCTCGCGGTGAGCGCCGCCGCCCTCGTCGCGGGACTGCTGCTGGGTCTGCTGCCGAGGCTGTCCGGGCCGCTGGTCGACACCGTCAGCGCCGTGCCGCCCGTCCTGGCGGGACTTCTCGTCGCCGGCGTCGCGGGCAGCGGGCCCTGGACGCCGGCGTTCGCCGTGGGCGTCCTGGCCTGGTCCCCGCTGGCCGCCCACACGTCCTCGCTGCTGCGGCAGGAGCGCGCGACCACACACCTGGCCGCGACCCGCGCACTGGGCGCCGGCCGCTGGTATCTGCTCCGGCACGAACTGCTGCCCGCCGTGCTGTCGCCGGTGGCCCGGCACGCCCTGCTCCGGCTGCCCGGCATCGCGCTGAGCCTCGCCGCCCTCGGCTTCCTCGGCCTGGGCGCCCAGCCGCCGTCCCCCGAGTGGGGCCTGCTGCTCGCCGAGAACCAGCCCTACGCCGAGCGCGCCCCGTGGGCCGTCCTCTTCCCCGCCGCCGTACTCGCCCTGCTGGGGGCGCTCGCGGTGACGGCCGCGGGCGGCGTTCGGCTGCCCCGGCGGCGCAGGCGGCCCGAGGGCCCGGCCGGGCCGCCCGGGGAGCGGGTCATGCCCCCGCAGCGGCAGCGGAACAGCCCCGACGCCCTCCTGGTCCCTGTGTCCACCTCACCGACAGAAGAACGATGACCGACCTCATCTCCCGCGTGCTGGCCCGCCGGTCCGCCCGTACGCCCAAGACTCCGAGCGAGAGCACCTGGCGGCTCTGGAAGGAGCTGTCGCCGCTGCTGCGGCTGCTGATCCTGACCCAGCTCGCCTTCAACATCGGCTTCTACGCCGTGCTGCCGTTCCTCGCCGAGCACCTCGGCACCGCGATCGGCATGGCGGGCTGGCTGGTCGGGTTCGTGCTCGGGCTGCGCACCTTCAGCCAGCAGGGGCTGTTCGTGGTCGGCGGCTGGCTCGTCGACCGGTTCGGGGTGCGGCCGGTCGTGCTGGCCGGCTGTGTGCTGCGGATCGCCGGGTTCGCGTGGCTCGGATACGCGGAGGCGAGCTGGGCCGTGATCGGCGCCGTGCTGGTGATCGGTTTCGCCGCCGCGCTGTTCTCTCCCGCCGTGGAGTCCGAGGTGGCCCGCCAGGCGGTGGTCTGGGAGGAGGAGGGACGCGGCTCGCGCACGCGTCTCCTGGCCCTGTTCAGCGTCGCGGGCCAGGCCGGCGCCTTCGTCGGACCGCTGCTCGGCGGGTTGCTGCTCGCCGTCGACTTCCGCACCGCGTGCCTCGCCGGTGCGGTGGTCTTCGTGCTGGTCCTGGCCGGGCATCTGTGGCTGATGCCCCAGCACATCCCGGGCCGGGTCCGCACCCGGGAGCGGGGCGGGACGGGCGTGCTGCTGCGCAATCGCCGCTTCCTGGCCCTGTGCGGCGCGTACGGCTCGTACCTGCTCGCCTACAACCAGCTCTATCTGGCCCTGCCGGACGAGGTGCGGCGCGCGACGGGCTCACAGGCGCCGCTGTCCTGGCTGTTCGCCCTGTCCTCGGTGCTGGTGGTGTTCACCCAGCTTCCGGTGACCCGCTGGGCGGGCGACCGGCTGGACCTGCGCCGCTCCATGACGGCCGGGCTGCTGCTGATCGCGGCCGGTTTCGCGGTGGTGGCCGCGGCGCGCCCCGCCGGCTGGACGGGCGCCGCCGGGCTGCTGCCGGCCGCGGGCTTCGTCGTGCTGCTCACCGTGGGACAGATGCTGGTCGTGCCCGCCGCCCGCGCCTGGGTGCCCGACCTCGCCGAGGAGGGCCGGATCGGCCTCTACATGGGCGCGCTGTCCTCCGTCTCCGGCCTGATCGTCCTGGCCGGCAGCGCGGCCACCGGCTCCCTGCTCGACCTCGGCCTCCCGGCCGCCGTTCCCTGGCTGGTCCTCGCGGCCGTACCGGCCCTGACGGTGGCTCTGCTGCCGCGCCGGGAGGAGCGGGCCGAGGAGGCGGGCGAGACTGCCTGATCCGGGAGGAAGCCGCGGCCATGTGAGCCGGCGCACCGGGACAACCGCGCGCGAAGGACACCCCGGCAACCGCGCGCACCGCACCGTCACCCCGCCGGGCGACGTCTCCGCTCCCGGTTTTCCGGGACCGTACCGTCCCTCACACCGCTGCGGAGATCAGTGGCCGCGCGGCGCCAGTATCCTGGGTCGGCTGCGATGTCCCCCGCCAACCCCCGCCTCAAAACGGGGAGTTCGGCCTGCGGCGACGTACCTTCCCCCATGCATGAGACGAGGACGAGTGCTGCTAGCGGGCCGCTACCGGCTGGATGTTGAGATCGGGCGCGGTGGAATGGGAGAGGTCTGGCGCGCGTACGACGAGACGCTCGCCAGAGCGGTGGCCGTCAAGCTGCTGCTGCCCCAGGACACCGATGTCACGGCGGCCTCCCGGTTCCGACTGGAGGCCCAGACCGCCGGGCGTCTCAACCACCCCCATCTGGTCGGTGTCCTGGACTTCGGCGAGTACGACAACCGGCTGTACCTGGTGATGGAACTGGTCGAGGGCGACAGCCTCGCCGGGGTGCTGGCCGTCTCCGGCGCGCTGCCCGCCGAGCGGGTGGCCGATCTCGCCGCGCAGGCCGCCTCCGGGCTCGCCGCCGCACACGCGCAGGGCATCGTCCACCGTGACGTCAAACCCGCCAACCTCCTGCTGGACACCCACGGCACTCTGAAAATCGGCGACTTCGGCATCGCCCGCTTCCTCGACGACCCCGGTGCCGCGCTCACCGCCACCGGCCAGATCGTCGGCACCGGCCTCTACCTCGCGCCCGAACGCGCCCTGGGCCAGCCCGCCGGTCCCGCCTCCGACATGTACTCCCTGGGGTGTCTGCTCTACCAACTCCTCAGCGGCCGACCGCCGTTCCAGGCCGACACCGCCGTCGCGCTCCTCCACCAGCACCTCGACTCCGCGCCCGTACCGCCTCGCGAGCTCGGTGTCGCCGGACTCCCGCCGGCCTTCGAGAACTACCTGCTCGGCCTGCTCGCCAAGCAGCCCGAGGACCGGCCCACCGCCCAGCAGACCGCCGAGTGGTTCGCCGGCGGCGCCTGGCGAGGACTGCCCGAGCCGCTGCCGGAGGCCGCGCCCCCGGTGACGTCCGCCACGCCGAGGCCGTATCCGGCCGCCGAGACCCGCAACCCGGCCACGTACGCGCTGCCCGGCGCCCCGGGGCTGCGCACCGGCCGCGCGGCCCAGGCCGGCCGTTCGCGTCGCGCCGCGCCCCGGGGCGGCACCGACAACCGGCGCAGGGCGGCCGCGACGGTCGCCGCGGCGGCGCTCTTCGCCGCGGCGATGCTCGCCGGCATGCTGTGGTTCTCGCCCGACGACACCGCGACGGAGGGCACGGAACCCGACGCGTCCCCCTCCGCGAGCAGCCCCGCCGCCACACCGTCCGCCGACTCGGCCTCACCCCTCTCCTCGGCTCCGGCGGCGGACACGGATCCGGGCGCCGGCACTCCGGCCGCCGGCACTCCGGCCGCCGGCACAGTGGCCGATATCACCCCGTCCACCACCGCGCCCCCTCCCGCGACCCCCGTCGAAGCGACGCCGAGCCCGACGGCTCCGGCGCAGGAGACGGCCGACCCACCGCGAAAGGCGGACAAACCCCAGCAGGACAAGCCCCGTCAGACCTGGGAGAACGGGGACGACGATGACGACGGGGGCGACGACTGAGCGGCCCTGCGCCGGTGTGCGAGCGGACGCCCCCTCGCGCGCCCCCTTGGGTGGCTTGTCATCGTCCTTATCTCGGCACTACTGTCACCACGCCTTGGTGAACGGGAAATCCGGTGTGATGCCGGTGCGGCCCTCGCCACTGTGAATCGGGAAGTCCGGCTCCGGCCCTCACGGGCAGCCACTGGGTCCTTGTGACCCGGGAAGGCGGAGTACGGGCGGTGGTACCCGTCAGCCAGGAGACCGGCCAAGGCGCGTCAACCATCCACGAGGTGCTGGAGAGGGTCTGCTGAGCCATGCACATAGCCGAGGGTTTTCTGCCGCCCGCACACGCGGTCGCCTGGAGCGTCGCGTCGGCGCCGTTCGTCGTCCACGGGGTCCGGTCGCTCACCCGTGAGGTGCGCGAGCACCCCGAGAGCACCCTGCTCCTCGGTGCCTCCGGTGCCTTCACGTTCGTCCTGTCCGCCCTGAAACTGCCGTCGGTCACCGGCAGTTGCTCCCACCCCACCGGAACGGGCCTGGGGGCCATCCTGTTCCGGCCACCCATCATGGCGGTGCTGGGCACCATCACCCTGCTCTTCCAGGCGCTGCTGCTCGCACACGGCGGTCTGACCACGCTCGGCGCCAATGTCTTCTCCATGGCGATCGTCGGGCCCTGGGCCGGATACGCCGTCTACAAACTGCTGCGGCGGTACGACGTGCCGCTGATGGTCGCGGTCTTCTTCGGGGCGTTCTTCGCCGACCTGTCCACGTACTGCGTCACCAGCGTGCAACTGGCGCTCGCCTTCCCCGACCCGGGCAGCGGGTTCGTGGGCGCGCTCGGCAAGTTCGGCACCATTTTCGCCGTCACCCAGATCCCGCTCGCGGTGAGCGAGGGGCTGCTGACGGTGCTCGTGATGCGGCTGCTGGTGCAGTCCAGCAAGGGAGAACTGACCCGGCTGGGTGTGCTCCTCGCCAAGAAGCAGTCCGTGACCGAGACCGAGGCAGTGGCCCGATGAAGAAGAACACGAAGATCAACCTCCTGTTGCTGCTCGCCGTGATCGCGCTCGCCGTACTGCCGCTCGCGCTCGGCCTCGGCGACCACAAGGAGGAGCCGTTCACGGGCGCCGACGGTGAGGCGGAGACGGCGATCACCGAGATCGAGCCGGACTACAAGCCCTGGTTCTCGCCGCTGTACGAGCCGCCGTCGGGTGAGATCGAGTCGGCCCTGTTCTCCCTGCAGGCGGCGCTCGGCGCCGGTGTCCTCGCCTACTACTTCGGTCTGCGCCGGGGCCGGCGGCAGGGTGAGCAGCAGGCGCGGGAGCGGGACGCCGAGGAGTCCACGGCCGAAAGGGCCTGAGCCGCGTGCTGCCGATCGACGCGGCGGCGCACAGCAGTCGCTGGCGCCACCGCCATCCCGTGGACAAGGCCGTGCTCGGACTCGGACTCACCGTGCTGGCCATCTCGCTGCCGCCCTGGCCGGGCGCGGCCCTGGTGCTGGTGACGGCCGTGTCCCTGCTGCTGGGGCCGGCCGGTGTGCCCGGCCGCCGGCTGTGGCGGGCCTACCGCGTGCCGCTGGGCTTCTGCGTGACCGGCGCTCTCACGCTGCTCGTCCAGGTCGGCGGGCCGGAAGGCTTCGTCTCCCTCGCGGGCGGCGGGCCCCTGCGGGCCGGGGAGTTGCTGCTGCGCACCTCGGCGGCCTCCCTGGGGGTGCTGCTGTTCGCCTTCACCACGCCCATGTCCGACCTGCTGCCGCGCCTGGTCCGGGCCGGCGTCCCGGCGCCGGTCGTCGATGTCGCGCTCGTGACGTACCGCATGAGCTTCCTGCTGCTGGACTCCGTGCGCCGGATCCGTGACGCGCAGGCCGCCCGGCTCGGGCACACCACGCGGGCCGCCGCCTGGCGTTCGCTGGGCGGACTCGGCGCCACCGCGTTCGTCCGGGCCTTCGACCGGGCGGCCCGGCTCCAGGCCGGTCTCGCCGGGCGCGGCTACGACGGCACCCTGCGTGTCCTGGTGCCCGAGGCCCGCGTCTCCGTCCGCTTCACGGTCGCCAGTTGCGCGCTCCTCGCGACGCTGGCCGTCCTCACCTTCGTACTGGAAAGGCCGCTGACATGAGCGAGCCCGCCCTCGTCGCCCTGCGGGGCGCGTCCTTCGCCTACGAGGACGGTCCGGCCGTGCTCAGCGGCCTCGACTTCGACATCCGCGAGGGGCGCGCGCTCGCGCTGCTCGGCCGCAACGGCAGCGGCAAGACCACGCTGATGCGGCTGCTCAGCGGCGGACTGCGCCCGCACAAGGGGCGGTTGACGGTCGCCGGGCAGCCGGTGACGTACGACCGCAAGGGCCTGACCCGGCTGCGGACGACCGTCCAGCTCGTGGTGCAGGACCCCGACGACCAGCTTTTCGCGGCGTCGGTCGAGCAGGACGTGTCGTTCGGGCCGCTGAACCTCGGACTGTCCGATACGGAGGTGCGGGCGCGGGTGGCGGAGGCGCTGGCCGCCCTGGACATCACCGGCCTGGCCGACCGGCCCACCCATCTGCTCTCCTACGGGCAGCGCAAGCGGACCGCCATCGCGGGCGCGGTCGCCATGCGGCCCCGTGTCCTCGTCCTCGACGAGCCGACGGCCGGACTCGACCCCGACGGCCAGGAACGGCTCCTCACCACATTGGACGGGCTGCGTGCGAGCGGCACCACGGTGGTGATGGCCACCCACGACGTCGATCTCGCCCTGCGCTGGGCCGACGACGCGGCGCTCCTCACCCCGGACGGTGTGCACGTCGCTCCCGCGCCCACGGCACTGGCCCGAACCGATCTCCTCCGGCAGGCGGGACTGCGGTTGCCGTGGGGTGCGGCCGCCGCCGAACTGCTGCGTGCCCAGGGGCTGTTGACGGAGTCGGCGCCCGGCCCGCGCACCCCGGACGAACTGGCCGCCCTCACGGCGGAGCGTCTGGGGAGCGGCGGCTGAGGGTCGCTTCCGCGGCCTCCCCGTGTATAGGCTGGCGGTGCAGCTGGTTCGCCCCGTCAGCCAGGCGGGACGCGTCGCAAGAGGGAACCCGGTGGGAATCCGGGACTGCCCCGCAGCGGTGAGCGGGAACGACCGCCGTCATACGCACTGGGCCCACGAACAGGGCCTGGGAAGCGACGGCCAGTAGGTGTTCTCACATGGTGAGGACGTGCCCGCGAGTCCGAAGACCTGCCATCTGCCCGCGCGCGGACGACTCGTGCGCGGACTCCCGGTGACCTCGAGGGCGGGTCGGCGTACATACCAGGCGGACGACCGTGCTGTTGCTGCTGCGCGAGGTCGCTTCCGTCCGGTCCGTCGCCCTTCGCGCTCTCGTCCCGTCGCCGGGATCTCAGGGATTCGTCTCGCGAAGGAGATCTCCGTGACCACCAAGCCCGCAGCCGCGGCAGCACGGGCCACCGTGTACGGCTACCCCCGCCAGGGACAGAACCGGGAACTGAAGAAGGCGATCGAGGGCTATTGGAAGGGCCGCGTCACCGCCGACGCCCTCCGGGCCACCGCCGCCGGCCTGCGCGCCTCGAACTGGCGGCAGCTCGCCGACGCCGGCATCGACGAGGTCCCGACGGGCGACTTCTCGTTCTACGACCACGTCCTGGACACCACCGTCATGGTCGGCGCGACCCCCGGCCGCCACCGGGACGCCCTCGAGGTGGACGCCCTGGACGGCTACTTCGCCATGGCGCGTGGCACACAGGACGTGGCGCCGCTGGAGATGACCAAGTGGTTCGACACGAACTACCACTACCTGGTGCCCGAGCTGGGTCCGGACACGGTGTTCACCGCCGACTCGTCCCAGCAGGTCGCCGAGCTGCGCGAAGCGCTGGCGCTCGGCCACACCGCGCGTCCCGTCCTCGTCGGCCCCGTCACCTATCTGCTCCTCGCCAAGCCCGCCCCGGGTGTGCCCGCCGACTTCGAGCCGCTCACGCTCCTGGACCGGCTGCTGCCCGTGTACGCCGAGGTCCTAGCCGACCTGCGCGCGGCGGGCGCCGAGTGGGTCCAGGTGGACGAACCGGCCCTGGTCCAGGACCGGACCCCGGCCGAACTGAACGCCGCCGAGCGTGCCTATCGCGACCTCGGGGCCCTCACCGACCGCTCGAAGCTGCTGGTCGCCTCGTACTTCGACCGGCTCGGGAACGCCCTGCCGGTGCTGGCGAAGGCACCGGTCGAGGGACTCGCGGTGGACTTCACGGAGTCGGCGGCGGCCAACCTGGACGAGCTGGCCGCGGTGGGCGGTCTGCCGGGCAAGCGACTGGTCGCCGGTGTCGTAGACGGCCGCAACATCTGGATCAACGACCTGCCGGCCTCGCTCTCCCGGCTCGGCACGCTCCTCGGCCTGGCCGACCGGGTCGACGTCTCGGCCTCCTGCTCCCTTCTGCACGTGCCGCTGGACACGGGGGCGGAGCGGGACATCGAGCCGCAGGTCCTGCGCTGGCTCGCCTTCGCTCAGCAGAAGACCGCCGAGATCGTCACCCTCGCGCGCGGTCTCGCGCAGGGCACGGACACGATCGGCGCGCAACTCGCCGCGAACCGGGCGGACCTGTCCTCCCGGGCGAACTCCCCGATCACCCGCGACCCGGCCGTCCGCGCCCGCACGGCGGCGGTGTCCGAGGCGGACGCCCGCCGCTCGCTGCCGTACGCCGAGCGGACCGCCGCCCAGCGCGCCCGGCTGGGTCTGCCCCTGCTGCCGACCACCACGATCGGCTCCTTCCCGCAGACCGGTGAGGTGCGTTCCGCCCGCGCGGACCTGCGAGCGGGCCGTATCGACACGGCCGGATACGAGGAGCGCATCAAGGCCGAGATCCAGGAGGTGATCTCCTTCCAGGAGAAGACCGGTCTGGACGTCCTGGTGCACGGCGAGGCCGAACGCAACGACATGGTCCAGTACTTCGCGGAGCAGCTCACCGGCTGTCTCGCCACGCAGCACGGCTGGGTCCAGTCCTACGGCACCCGCTACGTCCGCCCCCCGATCCTGGCCGGCGACATCTCCCGCCCCGAGCCGATGACCGTGCGCTGGACGAGGTTCGCGCAGTCCCTCACGGACCGTCCGGTCAAGGGCATGCTCACCGGCCCGGTCACCATGCTCGCCTGGTCCTTCGTCCGCGACGACCAGCCGCGTGCCGAGACGGCCCGGCAGGTCGCTCTCGCCCTGCGCGACGAGGTGAAGGACCTGGAGGCGGCCGGGACGTCGGTCATCCAGGTCGACGAGCCCGCCCTGCGCGAGACGCTGCCGCTGCGTGCCGCCGACCGGCCGGAGTATCTGGGGTGGGCCACGGAGGCCTTCCGGCTCAGCACGGGTGGCGTGCGACCGGACACGCAGATCCATACGCACATGTGCTACGCCGAGTTCGGCGACATCGTGCAGGCCATCGACGCTCTCGACGCGGACGTCATCAGCCTGGAGGCCGCCCGCTCCCATATGCAGGTCGCCCGCGAACTCGCCTCGCACGGCTATCCGCGCGAGGCGGGGCCGGGTGTCTACGACATCCACTCCCCGCGCGTTCCCGGCGCTGAGGAGGCGGCCGACCTGCTGCGCACCGGCCTGAAGGCCATCCCCGCCGAGCGGCTGTGGGTCAACCCCGACTGCGGCCTGAAGACCCGCGGCTGGGCCGAAACCCGCGCGTCCCTGGAGAACCTGGTCGCGGCGGCCCGGACCGTCCGCGCCGAACTGGACGGGCAGCGGCCCGGACTCACCTGACGGCCGGGGCCGGGGGCGGGCTGAGGCATGGCCCGCCCCCGGTCGGGGCAGCCCCGACCCGATCAGGTCGCGGTCGCCGCTGCCGCCGCCCGTCCCGCCACACGGCCCGAGAACAGGCAGCCGCCCAGGAAGGTGCCCTCGAGGGAGCGGTAGCCGTGGACGCCGCCTCCGCCGAAGCCGGCGACCTCGCCGGCCGCGTACAGCCCGCTGATCGGCTTGCCGGAGGCGTTCAGGACGCGGCCGGAGAGGTCGGTCTGAAGGCCGCCGAGGGTCTTGCGGGTGAGGATGTTGAGGCGTACGGCGATCAGCGGGCCCGCGCTTGTGTCCAGGATCCGGTGGGCGGAGGCGGTGCGGCTGAGGGTGTCACCGGGGTAGGCGAGGGCGTTGCGGATGCCCATCACCTGGGCGTCCTTGGTGTACGGGTTGGCGATCTCGCGGTCGCGGGCCTCGATCTGCCGCTGCAGACCGGCCAGGTCGATCAGGTCGTCCCCCGTCAGTTTGTTCATGCCGGCGACCAGTTCGGGCAGGGTCTTGGCGACGACGAAGTCCTCGCCCTTCTCCTTGAACCGCTCGATCGGCTCGGGGGTCTGCCAGATGCGCGAGAGCAGCTTCCAGACGTTCTTCTCGGTGAGGTCCGGGTTCTGTTCCGAGCCGGAGAGCGCGAACTCCTTGGCGATGATCTTCTGGGTCGTGACGAACCAGGAGTAGTCGTAGCCGGTGTCGGTGATCGACTTGAGCGTGTGGAGCGTGTCGTAGCCCGGGATGTCGGGGCTGGAGAAACGCTTGCCCGTGGCGTCGAACCACATGGAGGACGGGCCGGGCAGGATGCGGATGCCGTGGTCGGGCCAGATCGGGTCGTAGTTCTTCAGGCCCTCGGTGTAGTGCCACATGCGGTCGGGGTTGACGATCCGTCCGCCCGCCTTCTCGGTGATCGCGAGCATCCGGCCGTCCACGTGCGCGGGCACACCCGTGATCATGGACTTCGGGGGCGTACCGAGGCGCGCGGGCCAGTTCTGCCGGACGAGGTCGTGGTTGGCGCCGATGCCGCCCGAGGTGACGACCACGACGGGGGCGTTCAGTTCGAAGTCACCGACGACCTTGCGGGAGCTGGGCGTGCCGCGTGCCGCGCTGCTGGGCTCCAGGACCTTTCCGCGTACCCCGGTGACGGCACCGTTCGTGACGATCAGGTCGTCCACGCGGTGGCGGAACCTGAACGTCACCTTGCCGTCCTCCACGGCCGCGCGCACCCTCTTCTCGAAGGGCTCGACCACGGCGGGACCGGTGCCCCAGGTGACGTGGAAGCGGGGTACGGAGTTGCCGTGCCCGTCCGCGAGGCCGCCGCCGCGCTCGGCCCAGCCGACGATCGGGAACCACTGCATACCGAGCCCCGCGAGCCAGGAGTGCTTCTCCCCCGAGGCGAAGTCCACATACGCCTCGGCCCACTTGTGGGCCCAGTGGTCCTGGCCCGACGGGTCGGTGATGCCACGGTCGAAGCCGGCCGTGCCCAGCCAGTCCTGCCAGGCCAGTTCCTGCGAGTCCTTGATGCCCATGAGCCGCTGCTCAGGGGAATCGACGAAGAACAGCCCGCCGAAGGACCAGAATGCCTGCCCGCCCAGGCCCGCCTCCGGCTCCTGGTCGAGCAGCAGCACCTTGCGTCCGGCGGCGGCCAGTTCGGCGGTGGCGACGAGCCCGGCGAGACCGTGGCCGACGACGATGGCGTCCGCGTCCGACGATCCGGCGCCGGCCGCGAAGGCCGGGAACGTCGACTGCGCGAACGCGGCACCGGCGAGCACACCGCCCGCCACGGTCAGGGCACGGCGGCGGGTGAACGCGGCGGGTTCTGACGGGTCTTCCATGGGCCGCCTTCCGGAGGAGGTGCGCAGGGGTCGGGAGAGGCCCCTGTGGCAACCAGGGGTGTTACCGACGGTAGCCCAGGAGTTCTCGAGGCCGCCAGAGTGCTGGGCCGATGAACTCATGGGCGCGGTCCGGGAGTTGGCAGGGATACGTACCGGCCGCCCGAAATGCGGTTGTCCGCCCTCGCGGCACGGCACTACGTTGCCGAGGTGGATCTCTTCTCACGCTCCTGGACGGCATTGCGCGCGGCGGTCTCCGACCTGGCCGACGAGGACTTCGCCCGGCCGTCCGGCTGTACGGGCTGGCTGGTGCGGGACCTGGTGTGCCATCTGGTCATCGACGCCCAGGACGTCCTGATCACCCTCGCCACCCCGTCCGACCGGGAGCCGACCCGTGACACGGTGACCTACTGGGAGGTCGCCGACACGCCGCCGACCGGTGACGACCCGCTCGACGCGCTGACCGTCCGGCTCGCCGCCGCGTACGAGGATCCGCACCTGCTCACGTTCCACCTGGACGACGTCGGCTCCGCCGCCGGCCGCGCCGCCCGGCTCGCCGACCCGGCCGGCCGGGTCGGCACCCGCGACGAGGTGCTCACCGTGGAGGACTATCTCTCGGTGTACGTCCTGGAGTGGACGCTGCACCACCTCGACCTGATCGCGCATCTCCCGGACGCGGCGCAGCCGCCGGCGGAGGGGCTCGCACGCTCCCGCCAGTTGCTGGAGCGGATCGCGGGAAGCGTATTCCCCGCGTCGTTCCATGACCTGGACGCGCTGCTGGTGGGCACGGGGAGGCGGGCACCCACGGAGGCGGAGCGGGCCGAACTCGGCGGGCCGGCCTCGAAACTCCCGCTCTACCTGGGCTGACCCGACTCCCCGACCCTCCCCGGCCCTGCCCGGCCGTCCGTCAGTTCGTGTACACCTCCGCACGGTCCACGCTCACGAACGCGCCCGTGGACTGGGCGTTGTGCTCCCCGGTGACCCGGATCCGCAGGGTGTGCCGCCCGTACGGCAGCTTGGGGCTGACGTACTGCAGCTTCTCGCCGGTGCGGATCGCACCGTGGAAGTCGACGCGCTGTTCGGCTCCGCCGTCGACGCTGATCCCGGCGATGCCGTTGCCGGTGTCGCGGACGGACAGCAGGGCGACGCGGGTCCCGGTGAAGGTGAGGGTGGCGGTGGCGCCGGCCCGGTCGCTCCAGTGGTCGTCGCTCCAGAAGCACTGGGTGGCGCAGCCGGTGCCGGAGTTCCAGCTGCCCGTGTAGGCCACGCTGCCGGCGCCGCTGGAGCGGCCGTCGTCGTTGATCCAGTACGTGCCGGATCCGGGGTCGCCGGAGGGCAGGTCCTGGGTGGCGCCCAGGGCGAGCGGTCGACCGAGGTTCGGGCTGCCGTCCGTGTTCCAGGTGATCTTCTGGGCCCGGGTCGTGCGGTCGGTGTAGGTGTTCGTCGAGGTCGTCTTGGCGTGGTAGACGATCCAGTCCTCGGTGCCGTCGGGTGAGCGGAAGAAGGCGTGGTGGCCGGGGCCGTACACACCGCGGTCGTCGGCGCGCGAGAACCGCGGTCCCGCGTGCTGGGTCCAGTTGCCGGGCACGAGCGGGTCGGCGCCGTCGCGCAGGGACATCATCCAGACCTGGTAGTCCGGCTTGCCGGTGTCGCAGGTCGAATACGTCATCCAGGTACGGCCGTTGCGGTGGAGGAACTCCGGCCCCTCGCGCACCTCGGGGCAGCCGCCGGCGGCGTCGAGGGGGACGGCGTCACCGGAGACGGTGTAGGGGTTGGACATCGGGGCGATGTTGAGGCCGTTGTGCTGGTACTGGTTGAGGCCGGCGTAGGCGAGGTAGAGGCGGCCGTTGTGCTGGAAGACGCCGGGGTCGATGGCGTACTTGTCGGCGTGGTTGGGCGGGGTGAGCTTCGCCTTGAAGCGGTACGGTCCTGCCGGGTCGTCCCGCTCGGACTCCAGGACGTACAGCCGGTGGTGTTCGTCGACCCCGTCGTCGGCCGTGTAGTAGAGGTACCAGCGGTCGCCGAAGCGGTAGAACTCGGGCGCCCAGATGTTGCGGTCGCGGGAGCTGTCGGTGTCCTTCCACACGGTCACCGGGTCCGAGGTGAGCAGGGTGCTCAGCGAGGGCGAGCGCCACATGCGGATGCTGTCGCCCTGGGTGGTGGTGAGGTGGTAGTTGCCCTTCCAGTGCGAGACGTACGGGTCGGGGCCCGGGTTGAGCGGGTTGCGGAAGGTGCCGGCGGCGGCCTTCGGCTGGGCGGCGCCGCCGGCCGCCGACGGGACGGCGGTGAGCCCGAGCAGCAGGGCCAGGAGGACGGCGAACAGTGAACTTCGGGACCGTAAGCGCATGTGCGGTTCTCCTTGCATCGTTGTAGTCACGGACGCCGTGGCGCGTCCTCGAAGGCGGCCGGGCGGGTCTGGGCGTCGCGCAGGAGCGTGGTGTCGACCTTCTCGGAGCGGTCGAAGCGGTAGACGCCGTTGCGTTCCTGGAAGACGTCGGTGAGCTGGGTGTAGCAGTAGCCGAACATGTCCGGGTCGTCGAGCAGTACGCCGGTCAGGCCGGTGAAGCGGGCGACGAACTCATCGGCGCCGCGCGGCCGTTGCCCGTAGCCCCAGGAGGTGTCCTGGTCGTCGCCCGCCGTGCCGGCCGCCGCCTCCGGGTCCCACCAGATACCGCCGAACTCGCTGCAGAAGTACGGCTGTCCACGGTAGGGCACCGACCACGGCCCGCCGTCCGGCGCCCGGTTGACGTACGGCCGGTCCTGCGCCAGACCCTCCATCGCCTTGGCGAAGGCGTCGGGGTCCTGCTCGTAGCAGTGCGAGTCGTAGACATCGGTCTCCGGCACCCGGTGGGCGTAGCCGGACGCGTCGATCACCGGGCGGCTGGGGTCGGCCCGCTTGGTGGCCAGGAACATAGCCCGGGTGACGTCGTCGAGCCGCGTGATGCGGTCGTGCAGCGGCTGGTACGTCTCGTTCAGGGGGCACCAGCCGACGATCGAGGGGTGGGAGTGGTCGCGCTCCAGGGCCTCCAGCCACTGGGTGACGTAGGAGGCGTCGGGGCGCTGGTTGTCGTCGCGTACGCCGGTCTCGCAGCCCCAGTCGCCGAACTCGCCCCAGACCAGGTAGCCGAGCCGGTCGGCGTGGTGGAGGTAGCGCTCCTCGAAGACCTTCTGGTGCAGACGGGCGCCGTTGAAGCCGGCGCGCAGGCCCAGTTCGATGTCCCGGACGAGGTCGGCGTCGGTGGGGGCGGTCATCAGGCCGTCCGGGTAGTAGCCCTGGTCGAGGACGAGCCGCTGGAAGACGGGTTCGCCGTTCAGCAGCAGCCGCTTGCCGTGGACGGCGACCGAGCGCAGGCCGGCGTAGGAGCGTGCCGTGTCGACGACCGCCCCGGACGCGTCGAGGACCTCCAGGGTCAGGCCGTACAGGTGCGGATCCCGCGGTGACCAGACGCGCAGGCGGTCGGCGGGCACGGGCAGGACGATCCGGGGACACAGGTCGAGGTCGGCACGCACCTCGGCGGCGACGACGTCCCCGCGGCCGTCGGCGAGCGTGGCACGGACGCGGTGGCCGGGCGCGTTGGCGGAGAGCGGGAGTTCCAGGAAGAAGGAGCCCGAGGCGAGGTCGGGCGTGATGCGGGGTCTGCCGAGGGCGACGGTGCGCGGGACCGGCTCCAGCCACACGGTCTGCCAGATTCCGGTCGTCCGGGTGTAGTGGCAGTGGGAGTTGGCGTACCAGGTCGCCTGCTTGCCGCGCGCCTGGACGCCGTGGCGGCTGTCCCGGGCCCGCACGACGATGGTCAGTTCCTCGCCGGGGACGGCGACTTCGCCGAGGTCGGCGGTGAACGGCGTGAAGCCCCCGCGGTGCCGGGCGACTTCACGGCCGCCGGCCCAGACGGTGGTGTCGTGGTCCACGGCCCCGAAGTGCAGCAGCACCCGGGCGCCGGCCCAGTCCGCGGGCACGGTCACGGTCCGCCGGTACCAGACCGCCTCCATGAAGTCCGTGTCCCCGACCCCGGAGAGCTCCGACTCCGGGCAGAACGGGACGACGATCGTGCCGGTGAGTTCGCGCGACGCCAGCCCGCGTTCCAGGCCGGTGTCCGACCGGTCGGTCTCGAACTGCCACGCGCCGTTGAGGTTCAGCCAGGCGTCACGGACGAACTGTGGCCTCGGGTACTCGGGGCGGGGCACGTCCATGGGGCTCCCTGCGTCGCGTGGGCCGGTCGGTGCCCATGGCACCATGGGTTTACATCGATGTAAACCCGTCGGACGGTCCGATGAGCACAGTCGGTACGATCTCGGCAGTCGGAAGGACGGGACAGCGTGGCGGCCAGACCCAGGATCAAGGACGTGGCGGAGTACGCCGGCGTCTCCCCCAAGACCGTCTCCAATGTGATCAACAACTTCGAGCATGTGTCGGAGCGGACCCGCGCCGCCGTCCAGGAGGCCATCGACGCCCTGGGCTATCGCGTCAACATCGCCGGGCGGCAACTGCGCCAGGGTCGCACCGGCATGATCACCCTGGCGGTCCCGGAGCTGGACGTGGCCTACTTCGCCGAGCTGGCCAAGCACGTCATGGCCGAGGCCGACCGGCGCGGGCACACCGTCCTGCTGCACCAGACCGGGGCCGTGCGCGAGCGGGAGCTGGCGGCGCTGCACGGTTTCGACGCGCAGTTCTCCGACGGCGTCATCCTGAGTCCGCTCTCCCTGCAGCCGCGTGATCTCGCCGTCCGCGACCGGCGCCTGCCCGTGGTCCTGCTCGGCGAGCGCTCCGCCGAGGGCGGCACCGACCATGTCGGCATCGACAATGTGCGTGCGGCGCGCGAGGCCACCGAGCACCTCCTGTCCCGGGGCCGCCGGCGCATCGCGGTGGTCGGCGGCGCCCTGCACGGCCGCCAGGGCACCGACCGGCTGCGCACCGACGGCTACCGCGAGGCCCTCGAAGCGGCGGGCCTGCTCTTCGAGCCCGGCCTGGTGGTGCGGGTGGACGCTTATCACTGGCAGGACGGCGCACGGGCCGCCGCCGCGCTGACGGAGCGCGACCCCCGCCCGGACGCGCTGCTGTGCCTGAACGACCATCTCGCCCTGGGCGCGCTGCGGGCCCTGCACGAACTGGGCCGTTCCGTGCCGGGCGATCTCGACGTGGTCGGCTTCGACGACATCGAGGCCTCCCGTTACAGCGTCCCCACCCTCACGACCGTCGCCCCGGACAAGCAGGAGATCGCCCGGGCCGCCGTCGCTCAGCTTCTGGCCCGGATCGACGCCCCGGACACCGCGCCGCCGGGCGACCATGTGGCCCGGCACCGGCTCATCGTGCGGGAGAGCTCAGGGGGCTGAGCCGGGGCAGGGCGACCTTCCTCGCCCTGCGCAGTCGACCGTTCCGCTGCCCGGCCCGCCGTCTTTCGCTGCCCGGCCCGGCTTCGAACCGTGCCGGTCGAGGTGGGACCATGGCGGCATGGACGTCCGCCGCAGGAACAACGTGAACGTCATCGGCCGCGACGACGCGCCGGTGCTGGTCCTGGCACACGGGTTCGGCTGCGACCAGAACATGTGGCGCCTGGTGGTGCCGGCTCTGGCGGAGCGGTTCCGGGTGGTGCTCTTCGACTACGTGGGTTCCGGCGGGTCGGATCTGTCGGCCTGGAGCGAGGAGCGGTACTCCTCGCTGCACGGCTACGCGTCCGATGTCGTCGACGTCTGCGAGGAGCTGGACCTTCGGCAGGCGGTGTTCGTGGGGCACTCGGTCAGCGCCATGGTCGGGGTGCTGGCGGCACAGGCCGCGCCGGAGCGGATCGGGGCGCTCGTGATGGTGACGCCCTCGCCCCGCTACATCGACGACGAAGGATACCGCGGCGGCTTCAGCACCGAGGACATCGACGAGCTGCTGGACTCCCTGGAGGCGAACTATCTGGGCTGGTCGTCCGCGATGGCCCCGGTGATCATGGGCAATCCGGAGCGTCCGGAGCTGGGTCAGGAGCTGACCAACAGCTTCTGCGCCACCGACCCCGACATCGCGCGAGCCTTCGCGCGTACGACCTTCCTGACCGACAGCCGCGAGGACCTCAAGGGCGTGTCCGTGCCGACCCTCGTACTGGAGTGCGAGCAGGACGCCATCGCGCCCCGCGAGGTCGGCGCCTATGTGCACACGGCGATCCCCTCCTCCCGTCTGGTCACCCTCGACGCCACCGGGCACTGCCCGCAGCTCAGCGCGCCGGAGGTCACCGCCGTGGCGATCCTCGACTTCCTGGAGTCCCTGAAGTGATGAGTCGCGCGAACGGCGCGCCGGAGCCTGCCGGGACCGGAGACGAGGCGGGCACGGACGCGGCGTTCACCGCGCTGCTGGAGGACAGTGCGGAGGACCTCTACGAGTCGGCACCGTGCGGCTACCTGTCCACGCTGATGGACGGCACCATCGCCAAGATCAACGCCACGCTGCTGGACTGGCTCGGTCTGGAACGCGAGGCCGTGGTGGGCCGCAAGCGCTTCGCGGATCTGCTCACCATCGGCGGGAAGCTGTACCACGAGACGCACTTCGCGCCGCTGCTGCGCATGCAGGGCGAGCTGCGCGGCATCGCCCTGGAACTGAAGCGCCAGGGCGGCGGCCGGCTGCCGGTGCTGGTCTCCGCCGTGGTCAAGTACGGCACCGGGGGCGATCCCCTGCTGATCCGGGTCACCGTCTTCGACGCCTCCGACCGCCGCTCCTACGAAACGGAACTCCTGCACCGCCGCAAGGAGGCCGAGCGGGCCCACGCCGAGGCGGACGAGGCCCGGCGGCAGGCCGAGACCGACCGGGCCCGGCTGGCCGACGCGCTGGCCGTGCTGCAGCGGTCCCTCGTGCCGGACTCGCTGCCCGACGTGCCGGGTCTCGAGACGGCCGTGCACTACCACACGGCCGCCCCTGACCAGCTCGGCGGCGACTTCTACGACCTGTTCCCCGTCGCCGGCGACCGGTGGGCGTTCTTCCTCGGCGACGTGTGCGGCAAGGGCCCCGAGGCCGCCTCCCTCACCTCGCTGACCCGCTACACCCTCCGGGCCGCCGCCCACCACGACCCCGAGCCGGCCGCGGCGCTGGCCACGCTGAACGCCGTACTGCACGAGCGGTACACGGCCGACGGCGATCCCCGTTACTGCACGTGCATCTTCGGGATCGTCGAGCCCGGCGGGGACCACGGCCCGACGGTCGTGCGGCTCGCCTCCGGCGGTCACCCGCCGGCGCTGGTCCTGCGGTCCGACGGCCGCGCCGAGTTCCTGCCCACCCCCGGCGGCCTCCTCGTCGGCGTCCTGCCCGGCGCACCGATCGGCACCGCGCAGACCGTCCTGGCCGCCGGCGACACGATCGTGCTGTACACCGACGGTCTCACCGAGGCCCGCACCGGCCCCGGCCGAGACGACCTGTACGGCGAGGACGCGCTGCGCGCCTTCTGCGCCGACCTCGCTCCCGCCGCCCCGGGCGAGGTGATCACCGCACTCACCGGGCTGCTGGACAGCTTCGGCGACGGGCTCGACGACGACACCGCCCTGCTCGCCCTCGGTGTCCCCACCGACTCCTCCCCCGTACGCCCCGCAACGGGTTTCCCCTCATGAAGACGCTGACCATCAGTTACCGCGACACCGCGAACGGCCCCGTTCTGGACGTGGCCGGCGACCTGGACTACGCGCACGCCCCCGAGCTGCGCCGCCAGGTCGACCAGGTGCCTCTGACACCGGGGCAGCGCCTGGTCCTCGACCTGTCCGGCCTCGAGTTCTGCGACTCCACCGGCATCACCGCCCTGCTCGCCGCCCGCCAGCACGCCCTGGCGGCCGGTGCCGGCATCGTCCTGGCGGGGGTGCCGGCGAACCTGCTGCGTGTCCTCACGCTCGTGGGTCTCGACCAGGTCTTCACCCTGCTCCCGGACAGCAGCCCCGCGTCATGACCCACAGGCAGTCTGCGCAAGGAGCTGGAGGCGGGCCCGGTCGCCGGACTGCGGGCCTTCCTCGCGCTGTGGCGCCAGATCGTCGTGGACGAGACGCCCACCGCTCTGGTGGCCGCCGCCGACGTGTCCGAGGAATGGGAGGGCCTGCTGGCCGCCTCGCCGCGCGAACACGGCGCCGGGTCCGAGCAGGCCGCACAGCTCGCGACGCTGATCGTCGCGGCGGTCGAGGGGACCGTGGCCATGTGCCGCGCCAAGCGCAGCACGCAGCCGCTGAATCACACCGCCGAGCAATCGCAGGCGCTCGTCCGCGCCGCGATCAGGGACTAGCTCTGCGATGGTCGCCGAGACCTGGAACATTGGGCACAGGACGTTTCCAGACGGAAGGGATCCGCCTGCCATGTCACTCGCTCGCGTGCACAACTTCTCGATCTCGCTCGACGGCTTCAGCACCGGTGAGGGTCTGAGCCGTGAGGCCCCGTTCGGCCATGCCGGCGAAAGGCTGCACGAGTGGATGTTCGCCACGCGGTTCTGGCATGAGATGACCGGCCGACCCGGCGGAACCGGTGGCCTCGACGATGCCTTCGCACGGCAGCACACGCCCGGGATCGGCGCCGAGATCATGGGCGCGGGGAAGTTCGGTTACCCCGGATGGCACAACGACCCGGAGTGGAAGGGGTGGTGGGGGCCGAACCCGCCGTTCCACACACCGACCTTCATCCTCACCCATCACCCGCGCCCGTCGATCGAGATGGAGGGCGGCACGACGTTCCACTTCCTCGACGTTTCGCCCGCCAAGGCGCTCGAGACGGCCCGCGAGGCCGCGGACGGGCAGGACGTACGTATCGGCGGGGGACCCACCGTGATCCGCGACTTCCTGGCGGCAGGGCTCATCGACCACATGCACGTCACGGTGGTGCCCCTCCTGCTCGGCCGCGGCGTACGCCTCTGGGACGGACTGGAGGACCTCGAGAAGGACTACGAGGTCGAGGCCACCTCCTCGCCCGTCGGGGTCACGCACATGACGTTCACCCGTACGGGCCTCTGAGCTTCCTGTGGGCGGCCCGCCGCGACCGGGTTCATAGGATGAGGCGTTCCGTCCGACCACGCACGAAGCGCAGGGGCTGATGTCACGGCCGAACCTGACCACCGCCACGGCCACCCGACTGGTGGACCTGTTCCGCCGCAGCGGACTGACCGAAGGCGCACACGTCACCGAGCAGTGGGCGGCGGACGCGCTGGAGGTCTCGCGCACTCCGGTGCGCAAGGCGATGCTCTTCCTCGCCGAGGTCGGCATCCTCGACCGGGTCCCCCACCACGGCTTCTACCTCACGCGGGACGCGAGCGCCCTGGCCCGGCCCGACCTCGGTGACGGCGCGGACGTGGAGCAGACGGCGTACTTCGAGATCGCCGACGACTATGTGGGCGGGCGCTTCACCGGCTCCTTCACCTCGGCCGACATCAGCCGCCGCTACCGGCTGACCCCGCGCCAGGCCGACCGGGTGCTGTCCCGTATGGAGGCCGAGGACCTGGTGCGTCGCAAGGCGGGCGGCCGGGGCTGGGAGTTCCAGCGCGTCATGGCGACCGCCGAGGCACACGACCAGAGCTACCGGTTCCGGATGGTCGTCGAGCCGGCGGCACTGCTGGAACCCGGTTTCACCGTGGACGCGGAGGCCTTCGCGCGGCACCGGCAACAGCAGGAGGCGCTGCTGCACGGTGACATCCTGCTGCTGCCGCGGGCCGAGCTGTTCCAGGTCAACGCGTCGTTCCACGAGATGCTCGTGGGGTGCTCGGGGAACCAGTTCCTGCTGGATGCCGTGCGGCGCCAGAACCGGCTGCGCCGGCTGATCGAGTACCGGCATCAGGTCGACCGGTCCCGGCTGACCGGCCAGGCCCGGGAGCATCTGCGGCTTCTGGACCTGGTGGAGAGCGGGGATCTGGAGAAGGCGTCGGCCTTCCTGCACCAGCATCTGAACAAGGTGCGGTCGGTGAAGACGGGGGTCGTCGACGAGGCCTAGCTTCGGTCGGCCGTTTGTCCGCGAGGCCGATATGGCTGGTCGCGCAGTTCCCCGCGCCCCTTCGGGGCGGCGCCATCGAGCAAGTTGTATCAATGCGCGGCTTGAGACAATACTGTGGGCGTTCACCGTCGCACCGAGAGACTCGGAGTCAGGTCTTGAGTTCCGATCGCACCAGTCCTGCCGTGCTCACCGTGGACGGCCGCTCCTACCGCTACCGGCCGCTGGACCGGCTGCTGCCGCCGGCGGAGCTGCGGACACTGCCGTACGCGGTGCGGGTCCTGCTGGAGAACGTCGACCGGTGCGCTCCGGACGCCCTGGCGGATGTGGTCGTCCGGGCACGGGCCGGGAAGGGCACCTGTGAGGTGCCGGTGCATCCGAACCGGATCATGCTGCACGACACCACGTGCCTGCCGGCCCTGGCCGACTTCGCCGCGATGCGCGACAGCCTCGCCGAGCTGGGCGGGGATCCCGGCCTACTGCAACCCTCCATTCCGGTCGATCTGACGGTGGACCACTCCGTCATCGTCGAGGAGTACGGCCGTCCGGACGCCGTGGAGCGGAACCTGCTGATCGACTTCCGCCGCAACGGCGAGCGGTACGCGATGGTGAAGTGGGCCGAGCGCAGCGTGGACAACTTCCGGGTCGTCCCGCCCGGGACCGGCATCATCCACCAGGTCAACATGGAGGCGCTGGCCCGGGTGGTGTGGGTGGCGGAGGCGGGGGACGACGGCTCGCCCTGGCTGCATCCGGACGTGCTGGTCGCCACCGACAGCCACACCCCGATGATCAACGCGCTGGGTGTCGTCGGCTGGGGCGTCGGTGGTCTGGAGGGCCAGGCGGCCATGCTGGGCGAGCCCGTCACCATCCAGTACCCCGAGGTGGTCGGTGTCCGGCTGACCGGCCGACTGGGCCCGGGCGTCGGCGCGACGGACCTCGCCCTGACCCTGACCGAACTGCTGCGCGCCGAGGGCGTGGTGAACAAGTTCGTCGAGTTCTGCGGCGACGGGGTCACGGCCCTGGGCTGGGCGGAACGCGCCGCCGTCTCCAACATGGCCCCCGAGTACGGGGCGACCTGCGTCTTCTTCCCCCACGACGACGAGACCGCCGCCTACCTCCGGCTCAGCGGCCGGGACGAGGAGCACGTCCGGCTCGTCGACGCCTACCTCACCGCCCAGGGCCTCAAGCGCACCGACGACCTCCCCGAGCCCCGCTACGACCAGGTGATCGACCTCGACCTCGGCACGGTCGAACCCAGCCTCGCCGGGCCGCACTTGCCCCATCAGCGGCTGCCGCTCTCCGCCGTACCGGATTCCTTCCGCGACTCCGGGCGTGGCACGACGGCCGAAGCCGATACCGACACTGATGCTGAAGCAGGCGCGTTCGGTGAGCCGCTGCCGGACGGCCTTGTGGCCATCGCCGCCATCACCAGTTGCACCAACACGGCCAATCCCACCCTGATCGTGCAGGCGGGCCTCCTCGCCGAGCGGGCGGTGGCCGCCGGGCTGACCGCCAAGCCCTGGGTGAAGACCTCCCTCTCCCCCGGCTCACGGGTCGTCGAGGAGTATCTGCGGGCGTCCGGACTGCTGCCCGCCCTGGAGAAGACCGGCTTCCACATCGTCGGCTTCGGCTGCATGACCTGTATAGGCAACTCCGGTCCGCTGCACCCGGCGATGGAGGAACGGGCCGCCGCCGGCACCGTCGAACCCGTCGCCGTGCTGTCCGGCAACCGCAACTTCGCCGGCCGGGTCAATCCGCGGATCTCCCTGTCGTACCTGGCCTCCCCGCCCCTGGTCGTCGCCTACGCCCTGGCGGGCTCGGTCCTGCACGACTTCGACCGCACGCCCCTGGGCACCGCCCCCGACGGAAGTCCCGTCCACCTCAAGGACCTGTGGCCCTCCGAGGAGGAAGTCGCCGCGCGGGTCGGGGAGTCCGTACGCCCGGAGATGTTCCGCGCCAACGCCGCCCGCATCCGGCAGGGCACCCCGGCCTGGCAGGAGATCGACGCGCCCGGCGGCACCCGCTTCCCCTGGAACCCGGAGTCCACGTACATCCGCCGCCCCCCGCACCTGACGGACCTGTCCTCACAGCCCCCTGCCCGGCTGCGGCTCGACCGGGCCAAGGCGCTGCTGCACCTCGGGGACGACGTCACCACCGACCACATCTCCCCGGCCGGCGCGATCCCCGCCGCCAGCCCGGCGGGTCACTGGCTTTCGGACCGCTCGGTCGCCCGCCGCGACCTCAACCAGTACTCCACGCGCCGCAGCAACCACGAGGTCATGCTGCGGAGCGCCTTCACCAACGCCGCCGTCACCAACCGGCTCCTCGCCGAGCAGCCGGCCCCCGGCGGTCACGCGTGCACCGCCGACGGCTCCCGCGTCCTGCCCGTGTACGAGGCGGCAGCCACCTACCGCGACGCCGGCTACGACCTGGTCGTCGTCGCGGGCCGCAACTACGGCGCCGGCTCCAGCCGTGACTGGGCGGCGAAGGCGCAGGCGCTCCTCGGTGTCCGGGCGGTGGTGGCCGAGTCGTACGAACGCATCCACCGCTCCAACCTGATCGGCATGGGCGTCCTGCCCCTGGAGTTCGCCGAGGGCGTCAGCAGTGCGGGATTCTCCCTCACCGGTGCGGAGGACCTGGCCTTCGAAGAGCTCGACGACCTGTCCGTGGGGACCAACCGGATCACGCTGAGGATCCGGAGGAGGCAGGGGGCGGACACCACGGCGGTCCTGCGGCTGCGGATCTTCTCCCGCCAGGAGCTGACCTACCTCCGCCACGGCGGCATCCTGCCGTACGTCGTCCGCCGTACGCTCACGTCCTGAACCGGCTCCCCACTCGGGGGATCAGAATCGTCCCGGTCGTCGGGCACTCAGGTGTGGTGATGATCATGGCGACCGGGTGGGCGAGGCCCCGCCCCGCGATGTCGGGCGCGCCGCACCCCTTGGCGCTCCCCCGCGCACCACCGTCCGGCCGGAAAACGCTTGGACGCCGCGGTCGCCATCGCGGGACACTGCCGGACTCGACCGAAATCCACACATTCGTTGCGGCGATGGCCCCTGCCGCGTCAGCGCGTGCCGGGCTGCCACAGGACGACACAGGGGTGGGATGGAAACGCCTGATTCTCGCAGGGTTCAGCCGGGCAAGCGCTCGGTGTTACTCGCACTTCGCTACTACGGACGGGAGTTGGCCCGGCTGCGCCGGCTGACGGTCCCCGCGATGCTGCTCATGGCGCTGGGCAACATCGGAATCAACTACGTGGCGCCGCTGATCGTCGCCAAGCTCGTCGGCGACATCGCCGGCGACCAGGACGTCACGGTCGACTCGGCGCTGCCGTACGTCCTCGGTTTCGCCGGTGTCCTGCTGCTCGCGGAGGCACTGTGGCGCGTCGCCCTGCACTGCCTCTTCCGCGTCGAAGCCCTCGGCATCGAGCATCTGTACGTGCTCGGGATGGACGAGCTGTTCGCCAAGGACGCCGCGTTCTTCCACGACAACTTCGCTGGGTCGCTGACCAAGCGGGTCCTGAGCTTCGCCTCGCGTTTCGAGCAGTTCGTGGACACGGTGACGTTCCAGATCGTGGGGAGCTTCGTGCCGCTGGCGTTCGGCGCGGTGGTGCTGTGGCGCTACGAACCGCTGCTCGTCGTAGGTCTGCTGGTGATGATCGCGCTGACGGCGGTGCTGGTCGTGCCGCTCATCCGGCGCCGCCAGCGGATCGTCGACCAGCGTGAGGAGGCGATCGCCCGGGTGTCGGGCCATGTCGCCGACAGCCTGATGAACATGGACACCGTACGGGCGTTCGCCGCGGAGAAGAGCGAGGCGGCCGAGCACCGCTCCCGGGTCGCGGTGTCGCGCCGGCTCACCGTGCGGTCGTGGGACTACGGCAACCTGCGCATCGACACACTGGTCGCGCCGATGTCCGTGCTCACCAACGCGATGGGCCTGCTGCTCGCGGTCACGCTGGCCGGGGGCGCGCACGGCGTGGAGGCGATCGTGGTCGCCTTCGCCTACTACGGCAACGCGACCCGGATCATGTTCGAGTTCAACCAGATCTACCGTCGGTTGGAGGGCTCGATGACGGAGGCCGCGCAGTTCACCGAACTGCTGCTGACGCCGCCGACGGTGCTCGACCCGCCGAGGGCGGAAACGCAGCGCTCCCGGGCGGCCGACGTCCGCTTCGAGAAGGTGACTTTCGCACACCGTGGCGGTCGACCGCTGTTCGACGGGCTGGACCTGGCCGTGCCGAGCGGGGCGAAGCTCGGCCTGGTCGGCCGGTCCGGCGGCGGCAAGACCTCGCTCACCCGGCTGCTGCTGCGGATGACCGACGTCGACGCCGGCCGCATCCTGATCGGCGGTCAGGACATCAGCCGGCTGCGCCAGGCCGATCTGCGCAGCCGGATCGCCTATGTGCCGCAGGACCCGGCGATGTTCCACCGCACCCTGCGGGACAACATCGCGTTCGCCCGGCCGGACGCCACCGACACCGAGATCCGCCAGGCGGCCGAGGCGGCCCATGTCACCGAGTTCGCCGACGCCCTGCCCGACGGCTTCGACACGATGGTGGGCGAGCGCGGCATCAAGCTGTCCGGTGGTCAGCGCCAGCGGGTCGCCCTCGCCCGGGCGATCCTGCGTGACGCGCCGATCCTGCTGCTCGACGAGGCGACCAGCGCGCTGGACTCCGAGAGCGAGCTGCTCGTCCAGGAAGCGCTGTGGCGGCTCATGGACGGGCGGACGGCGCTCGTGGTGGCGCACCGGCTGAGCACGGTCGCCACCATGGACCAGCTCGTCGTCCTCGACCGCGGCCGGATCGTCGAGCAGGGCACCCACCAGGAGTTGCTCGCGATCGACGGGGCCTACGCGAAGCTGTGGCAGCACCAGTCGGGCGGCTTCCTGGACGACGACCCGGGGCGGGCCGAGGTGGTGTGAACGGAGGCGCCGCGGCGGCCGTCTCCCACAGCGG
>NZ_JBHUQX010000017.1:0-43539 GCF_042674225.1 Streptomyces sp. NPDC056948 | reverse complement strand
CTCCCGGGCCGCGGGCCTCAACCGTTTGTTTGCCTGGCCTCAACTTCCTTGTCAGACTGGTACGTTGACATCATCAGGGCAGTCGGGGCACGGGGGGCGCATGACCGCGGTCGTCTTCGTCCATGGGACCGGGGTTCGCGAGCCGGCCCACTCAGCGCTGGTGGGACGTGTGACGGCCGGACTGGCCGCACAGCGCCACGGGCTTCGGGTCCTGCCCTACTCCTGGGGAGCGGCACACGGTGCCACGCTCGCGGCCGACGGGGCGAGTCTGCCGCCCCGGTCCGGCACCACGCGCGGTCTCGGCGAAGGCCCGGCGGGGTCGGACCCGGGCGACCAGGTGACCGCGGCATGGGCCGCCCTCTACGCCGACCCGTACGCCGAACTGGCCCTCGCCGCTGCCCGATCCGGCCCGGCCGTCGAACGCCCGCCCGGCTCCGTACCGCCGCACCAGGGCATACGGGCGCTGCTCACCGCTCTCGCCGCCCAAGGGGACGCGTCCGTCGCCGAGTTGGGCCCCGGACTGGCCCGCGCCGCCACCGACCTGGCCGCCCACCCCCTGCTCGGCCCCGCCGCCGACGCCCTCGATGCGGCGGACCTCGCCGTTCTCGCCGCCCGCTCACTGACCGCCCGCCTCATCGCCGACGCCCTCGACGCCGACTCCCCGCTCGTGCCGGTCGGCGAGACCCGTGACGCCGTCACCGACCGGATCGCCGAGGCCCTCGGCGCACCGCCCCGGGGCACGGAGCGAGGGCTGCGCTCCTCCCTGCTGCGGGCGGCCGGAGCAGTGGCGTCGCGTGCCGTCGAGCGTCGTCGGCGTGCCCTCACCGAGGCGGCCCACCCCGCCGCCGGCGACATCCTGCGCTACCTGAGCCGGGGCGCCGCCTTCCGGGACGGCCTGCACACCCTCGTCGCGGGCCTGGAGTCGCCCGTCGCCGTGATCGGCCACAGCCTCGGCGGCATCATCGCCCTCGACACGCTGATCGCCGCCCCACTGCCGCAGGTCCGGCTCCTGGTGACGGCGGGCTCCCAGGGGCCCTTCCTCTACGAGTCGGGCTCCCTGCCGTCCCTCGAACACCCCGCGCCCCTGCCGTCGTACGTCCCCGCTTGGCTGAACCTGTACGACCCGCGCGATCTGCTCGGCTATCTCGGCGCGGCGCTCTTCCCCGGCCGCGTTACCGATGTCGCCGTCGACAGCGGTCAGCCCTTCCCCGCCGCGCACAGCGCCTACTGGACGAACCCCGCCGTGTACCGCCACATCGTGGACCACCTGCCGTGACCGGGGCGATGCCGTCCGTCGACCCCGCCCGGGTGCACGCCCTCGTTGTCGGGATCGAGGCGTACGAGGCCGGGGACGCCTGGCGGCTGCCCGGGCCCGCCCGGGACGCCGTACGGTTCTGGCGGCTGCTGCGGGACGCCGGGGTGCCGGAGTCTCAAGTGCGGCTGCACCTGGCCCCGTTGCCGCCGTACGACCCGCAAGTCCCTTACGGGCGAGCGGACCGGGCGACCTTGCGTCGGGCGCTCGTCCGCGAACTGTCCCCGGCGCAGGGCGACATGCTGTGGGTGTGGTGGGGCGGGCACGGTGTGCTGGACCGGGCCGGGCGGCTCCGGCTCTTCTGCGCGGACGCGGGCGTCGCCGACAAAGTGGGCATCGACCTGGAATCCGCACTGGCCCGGTACGCGGGTGACGCCGTGCCCGGTCTGCGCGAGCAGATGTGGATCGTGGACGCCTGCGAGACCTTCGAGGAGGACCTCGCCTTCCAGGAGGCGCTGCCCGCCGACGCCCTGCCCGTGGGCCGGCCCAACCACGTGCACCGGCAGACCGTGTTGCGCGCCGCCGGCCGGGGCAGGGCGGCGGCCAACGACCCGGTCCGTGCCACCGGGCTGTTCTCCGACGTCCTGCTCGGTCTGCTGGCCGACCGGGCGGCCGTTCTGCCCGCGCCGCCCGATCCGGAGGAACTGTTTCCGGCCGTTCGGGCGCGCATCGCGGCCCTCAGGGAAGAGGGCCGTACTCTTCAGCATCCCGAGATCCGGCTCCAGGGCCCCGACCGTACGGAGACCCTGCCTCCGGCCGGACCGCCCGCCGCGCCGCGCCCCCTCGCGGCATTGCAGCGCGCGGTGGAGGCCCTCCTCGCCTACCCCCTGGTGAACGACCCGGACGAGCGGCAGACGGTCGTCGCCGCGCTGAACCCCCGTGTCACAGCAGCACTCCGCCGCCACAGCAGGGCACGCACCGACGTCGTCAACATCCTCGGAGGGCTCGCCCGGCGGGACCCGGAGGCACTGTGGGACCTGTTCGACGCCGTGGTGTCCGTCGACGACGATCCGGAGCTGAAGGTCGAACTGGCGGCCGCAATCAGCGAGTTGGCTTCCACTTCGCCGCGGCGGTGTGATCGGCGATGATCAGTGGCGTGATCGTACGGTTTTCGCCCCGGGGGGTATTGGTCATGATGGAAAGACACGGGGCATCGCGTGCCACCGTGCGAGAAGGGGGAGCATCTTGGACCAGCCGCCCGCTCTGCACCACACCGGAGCCGCCGCACCTGAACCGGTCGTCGCCGCCGCGGGGACCGATGTGTGGGAATCCGATCTGGCGGACCTCGCGGCGCTGCCCCTGAGCGCCGTGGACGGTCTCCCCACCCTGCCCCCCACCACACGCCTGCTGACCGAGGTACTACGCGCCCGCAGCAGCATGAGGAGCGGCGAAGGAGGAGGCCAGGGCGCCCGAGCCGACTAGCCGCCGACCGCGTCCCGACGGCAGAGCCCCGGTGCGACACCCACACGCGCACCGGGGTCCCCGCATGTCCGCCAACCCGACCGGAGGCCCGCGACGATGACCAGCGAGCAGCACCTCGCTCCCTTCCGCATGCCGGACCGGCTCTTCGCGGAGCTGGCCGCTGGAGGTGGCTCCGCAGCGGCCGTCGCCTTCCTCGAACGAGCAGAACGCGCGCGACGGTTGCTGCTCCTGCGCACCCTCCTCAACCATCTCGACGCCCTGCCCACCCCCCTCACCCCGGTCGCCGAGGCCTGGCGGGTGCTCAAGGAGGCGGCCGAGGAGTCGCCGGAGCCGGTCGAACGCCTGCTGCTGGCCCCGGCGACCGGCGGCTGGATCTCCCACATGCTGCGCCGGGTGCACGGCACGGCGACCGGGCCGCCGCTGTGGGCGGAGGCGGGCCACCTGTGTGCGCTGGCCCTCGCGGCCTCCTTGCACGCGGACACCGAGACGGCCCTCGACGTCCCCCTCATCAGCGGGCGGCTGCCCGTGCCCGGTCTCGGCATGGTCCGACTTCCCGACGCGAAAGAGGGCTTGGCGGTCGGCCGGGCCATGACGTCGGGGGGAGAGCTGACCGTCGAGGGGCCGGGAAGGGCGGCCGTAACGGTGCGGGTGACGTGTCGCCCGCTGAGGCAGCGCGCCGCCGCCGGGGCAGTGACAGAGGGGAGCAGCTGGCTTCCGCTGCGAGCCCTCACCCACACCGGCCCCGATGGCACGACGCCCGTCAGCGTCGTACTCGAAGACCTCGACCCCTACAGAGACCTCGACGACCACCTGCCCCCAGACCGACTCGACGAGGACGAGGCACAGGAGTGGCAGCGGTTGTTCGACGAGGCCGCGCGGATCCTCGCACGCCCGGGCGCACCGGGCCCCGGGCGGGTCGACCTCGCCATGATCCTGGCGATCGTGCCCTTCGGACGCACCGCCGTCAGCCCGCCCCCGCTGCCCTTCGTCCAGGTGTCGGCCTCCAGCGGCGACTCCTTCGGCGGCATGCTCATAGTCCGCCCGGCCTCCGCGCTCGCGCTCGCCGAAACCCTGGTGCACGAACTCCAGCACAGCAAGCTGGCCGCCCTCCTTCACCTGTTCCCGCTGCTGGAGGACGACCGGGCCGAGCGCTACTACGCCCCCTGGCGCACCGACCCCCGCCACCTCACCGGCCTGCTGCACGGCGCGTACGCCTTCACCGGTGTCGCGGGTTTCTGGCGGGACCGGCTGGTCGATGCGGAGGGGGCCGAGGCGGTCGAGCGGGCCGCCTACTTCTTCGCCCTGCGTCGCCTGCAGAGCCGCCTGGCCGTGCGCACCCTGCTGACCAGCGGCCGGCTGACCGTACAGGGCTGCGCCCTCGTGTCCGGGCTCGCCCGCACCCTCGATGGCTGGCTGCGGGAGCCGGTCCCTCCGGCCGCGCTGAGCCGAGCCCGCGCAGCCGCCGCACTGCACCGCACCGAGTGGCGCCTGCGCAATGTCGCCCCGCCCTCCTCCGGATCCGGAAACCCTCGCTTCCGCCCCGACCGCACCTCCTGGCCCGACGTCCGCACCCACGCCTTCGCGGCCCGCCCCGTCGCCCCCCACACCGCCGACGAGCAGCTCGCCGCGGGGGACGCCGCAGCCGCGCTCGCCCGGTACGCCGACCAGCTCGCCACCGATCCCGCCGAACCGCACGCCCTGGCCGGCTGGATCGTCGCCCGCGCTGTCCTTGACCCGGGGCGGACGACCCGGCGGATGCTGGCCCGGCCGGAACTGCTCCAGCCGCTGCCCAGCGGATGACCCTGCCGGTTGTCGTCACGGAGACGCAAACAAGAGTTCGTGGAAACGCGCGAGCAGCGCGTCAACGGGCGCCGCGATGGTCAGGATGGAGGCATGGCATACCACGTCCACTCCGAGGCCGGGCGGCTGCGCCGCGTCATCCTGCACCGGCCCGATCTCGAGCTCAAAAGGCTCACCCCCAGCAACAAGACCTCGCTGCTCTTCGACGACGTGCTGTGGGTGCGCAGGGCCCGCGCCGAGCACGACGGATTCGCCGACGTGCTGCGCGACCGGGGCGTCACCGTCCACCTCTTCGGTGATCTCCTGGCCGAGACGCTTCAGGTCCCGGCGGCCAGAACCCTCGTCCTGGACCGGGTCTTCGACGAGAAGGAGTACGGCCCCCTGGCCACCGACCACATCAGAGCCGCCTTCGAGGATCTGCCCGCGTGGGAACTGGCCGAGCTCCTGGTCGGCGGCATGACGAAACGCGAGTTCCTGGACGGGCACCCGGAGCCGACCTCCGTGCGCTTCCACGTCATGGACCTGGACGACTTCCTGCTGGACCCCCTGCCCAACCACCTCTTCACCCGCGACACCTCCGCCTGGATCTACGACGGCGTCTCCATCAACGCCATGCGCTGGCCCGCCCGGCAGCGCGAGACCGTGCACTTCGAGGCGATCTACCGGCATCACCCGCTGTTCCGGGACGAGACCTTCCACCTGTGGTCCGAGGGACAGGCCGACTATCCGTCGACCATCGAGGGCGGGGACGTACTGGTCATCGGCAACGGCGCCGTCCTCATCGGTATGAGCGAGCGCACCACACCGCAGGCCGTCGAGATGCTCGCGCACAAGCTGTTCGCCGCCGGTTCCGCCGAGACGATCGTGGCGCTCGACATGCCCAAGCGGCGTGCCTTCATGCACCTCGACACCGTGATGACGATGGTCGACGGCGACACCTTCACTCAGTACGCGGGCCTCGGCATGCTCCGCTCGTACACCATCGAGCCGGGCGTCGGAGAGAAGGAGCTGAAGGTCACCGACCATCCGGCGGAGCACATGCACCGCGCGATCGCCGCCGCGCTCGGCCTGAACGAGATCAGGGTGCTGACCGCCACCCAGGACGTGCACGCCGCCGAGCGCGAGCAGTGGGACGACGGCTGCAACGTCCTGGCCGTCGAACCGGGCGTCGTGGTCGCCTACGAACGGAACGCCACCACCAACACCCACCTGCGCAAACAGGGCATCGAGGTGATAGAGATCCCTGGCAGTGAGCTGGGGCGGGGGAGAGGCGGACCGCGCTGCATGAGCTGCCCTGTCGAACGGGAGCCCGTATAGACATGCTGAGCTTCGTATAGTATTCCAGGAGTCTGTGTCCCCGTATCCCTGGAGCGCCCCCATGGCGACAGCCCCGAGCGCCCTCGCCGGCCGCCACTTCCTCAAGGAGCTGGACTTCACCGAGGAGGAGTTCCGCGGTCTGGTCGAGCTGGCCGCCGAGCTGAAGGCCGCCAAGAAGGCCGGGACCGAGACCCAGTACCTGCGGGGCCGGAACATCGCGCTGATCTTCGAGAAGACCTCCACCCGCACCCGCTGCGCGTTCGAGGTCGCGGCCGCCGACCAGGGCGCCTCGACCACGTACCTCGATCCGTCCGGCTCCCAGATCGGTCACAAGGAGTCGGTCAGGGACACCGCGCGGGTGCTGGGCCGGATGTACGACGGGATCGAGTACCGGGGCGACAGTCAGCAGAAGGTCGAGGAGCTGGCGGCGCACGCCGGTGTGCCCGTCTTCAACGGCCTCACCGACGACTGGCACCCCACCCAGATGCTGGCCGACGTGCTGACCATGACCGAGCACTGCGCCAAGCCGCTCGGGGAGATCGCCTTCGCCTACCTGGGCGACGCCCGCTTCAACATGGGCAACTCCTACCTGGTCACCGGCGCCCTGCTCGGCATGGACGTCCGTCTGGTCGCGCCGAAGGCCTACTGGCCGGCCGAGGAGGTCGTCGACCGGGCCCGAGCGCTCGCCGAGAGCAGCGGCGCCCGGATCACGCTCACCGAGACCCTGGACGACGGCGTCCGTGGCGTCGACTTCGTCGCCACGGACGTCTGGGTCTCCATGGGTGAGCCGAAGGAGGTCTGGGACGAGCGCATCACCGCCCTCGGCCCGTACGCCGTGACCATGGACGTCCTGCGCGCCACCGGCAACCCGGACGTGAGGTTCCTGCACTGCCTGCCCGCCTTCCACGACCTGGGCACCAAGGTCGGCCGCGAGATCCACGCGTCGCACGGCCTGGCGTACCTCGAGGTCTCCGACGAGGTCTTCGAGTCGGCCCACTCGGTGGTCTTCGACGAGGCGGAGAACCGGATGCACACCATCAAGGCGGTCATGGTGGCGACCCTGGCCTGAACAGGCCTCAAGCCGACGGGCGCCGCTGAGCCGGCACCGCGGGCAGCCTGAACCACACCGCCTTGCCGGACTCGGTCGGCCGGTGCCCGCACGACGAGCTCAGGGCGCGGATCAGCAGCAGCCCGCGCCCGTGCTCCTGCCAGGGGTCGGGCGGCCCGCCGGCCGGGCGGGTGAGGTCGCCGGGCGGTGCCGGGTCGGTGTCGTGCACCTCGACCTGACATCCCGACGGCATCAGCTCCACCACCAGCTCTATCGGTGCCTCACCGGTGGTGTGCTCCACCGCGTTGGCCACCAGCTCCGCCGTGAGCAGCTCCGCCGTGTCGCAGTCGGCCCCGTACTCCAGCTCGGCCAGCGCCGTACGGACCAGGGCACGGGCCACCGGCACCGCCGCGACGGTGTGCGGCAGCGCGATGCGCCAGGAGGCGGGAGCGGAGGGGAGTTCGTACAAGGCGGGTCCGTTCATGGAGCAGGACATCCTGCTTTCAACCTTACGAATGGTACGGCGCCGCTCTTCAGAGGCGTCCGAGGGGCCACCGTCGGGGGGCGCCTTCGCCCCCTTGCCGGACGGCTTACCCAGGTGAACGCGGTGCCGCGCGCCGCTGCTCCCGCCGTTACGCCGGTGTGGATGATCTGTGACGGATGTGACCGGCCCGGGCCACCCCGGATCCACACAGAAGTCCTACCCGGACGGTCTATCGCGCACTCATGACGACAGTCACGGATGAGTGATAGCTTCGTGGGGTAGAGCTCAGTGAGGCAGTGCCCGCCCGAGGAGGCCGCACGTCATGAGTCCTTTCACCGGCTCCGCCGCCCGCACCCCCCGCTGGGAGCACCTGCGCGTCGATCTCACCGACGGCGTCGCCACCGTCACCCTGGCCCGCCCCGAGAAGCTCAACGCGCTCACCTTCGGCGCCTACGCCGACCTGCGCGACCTGCTCGCGGAGCTGTCCCGGGAGCGGGCCGTACGGGCCCTGGTGCTGGCCGGCGAGGGTCGCGGCTTCTGTTCCGGGGGCGACGTCGACGAGATCATCGGCGCCACCCTCGGTATGGACACCGCCCGGCTCCTGGACTTCAACCGCATGACCGGCCAGGTGGTGCGTGCCATCCGGGAGTGCCCCTTCCCGGTGATCGCGGCGGTGCACGGCGTGGCGGCGGGCGCCGGAGCGGTGCTCGCCCTGGCAGCGGACTTCCGCGTCGCCGACCCCTCGGCCCGCTTCGCCTTCCTCTTCACCCGGGTCGGCCTCTCCGGCGGCGACATGGGCGCGGCCTACCTCCTGCCCAGGGTCGTGGGCCTGGGGCACGCGACCCGCCTCCTGATGCTGGGCGACCCGGTCCGCGCCCCCGAGGCCGAGCGCATCGGCCTGATCAGCGAACTGACGGAGGAGGGCGCCGCCGACGAGGCCGCCCAGCAACTGGCCCACCGCCTGGCGGACGGCCCGGCCCTGGCCTTCGCCCAGACGAAGGCTCTCCTCACGGCCGAGCTGGACATGCCCCTGGCGGCATCGGTCGAACTCGACGCCTCGACACAGGCCCTCCTGATGACCGGGGAGGACTACGCGGAGTTCCACGCCGCTTTCACAGAAAAGCGCCCCCCGAAGTGGAGCGGACGGTGAGCGCGACCCCCTCAGGGGCGCTGGGCCTACGCGTAGCGATCATCGGCGGCGGCCCCGGAGGCCTCTACGCCGCAGCCCTGCTGAAACGCCTCGACCCGTCCCGCGACATCACTGTCTGGGAACGCAACGCCCCCGACGACACCTTCGGCTTCGGAGTGGTCCTCTCCGACGAAACCCTCGGCGGCATAGAGCATGCAGACCCCCAGGTCTACGAAGCCCTCCAGAGGGACTTCATCCGCTGGGACGACATCGACATCACCCACCGCAACACCCGCCACACCTCCGGAGGCCACGGTTTCGCGGCCCTCGGCCGCAAACGGCTCCTCGAAATCCTCCACACCCGCTGCCGCGAACTCGGCGTAGCCCTCCGCTTCCACACCGAGGCCCCGAAAGACCTCCCCCAGACCCACGACCTGGTCATCGCGGCGGACGGCATCCACAGCACCACCCGCGAGACCTACGCGGACGTCTTCCATCCCCAGGTCACCACCCACCACTGCCGCTACATCTGGCTCGCCGCCGACTTCGCCTTCGACTCGTTCCGCTTCGACATCGCCGAGACCGAACACGGCGTGATGCAACTGCACGGCTACCCCTTTGCCCGCCCGTCTCCCGACCACCACCCCTCAACGAGGCCCTCCGGGCCGCAGAATCAACTCGGCGCCTCCACCGTGATCATCGAGATGCGCGAGGTGGTCTGGCAGAGGGCCGGTTTCGACGAGCTCGACGAGACCGAGTCGATCGAACGCTGCGGCAAGATCTTCGCGGAAGCACTCCGCGGCCGCCCTCTGCGGTCCAACAACTCGGCGTGGACGACCTTCCGCACGGTCGTCAACGACCGCTGGTCGCACGGCAACCTCGTCCTGCTCGGCGACGCCGCCCACACCGCCCATTTCTCCATCGGCTCCGGCACCAAGCTCGCCGTCGAGGACGCCCTGGCCCTGGCCGCCTGCCTGGAGGAGCGGGCCCCACTGGAGGAGGCCCTGGCCGCGTACGAGGCGGAGCGGCGGCCCGTCGTCGCCTCCACCCAGCGTGCGGCCCGCGCCAGCCTGGAGTGGTTCGAGAACCTCGGCCTGTACCTGGACCAGCCGCCCCGCCAGTTCGCCTTCAACCTGCTCACCCGCAGCCGCCGCGTCACCCACGACAATCTGCGGCTGCGCGACCCGGACTTCACGGAGGCGGTGGAGCGCGAGTTCGGCTGCCCGCCCGGCACGCCCCCGATGTTCACCCCGTTCCGGCTGCGCGGTCTGACCCTGCGCAACCGGGTCGTCGTCTCGCCCATGGACATGTACTCGGCGGTCGACGGCGTCCCCGGCGACTTCCACCTGGTCCATCTGGGCGCGCGGGCGCTGGGCGGGGCCGGGCTGGTGATGACCGAGATGGTGTGCGTCAGCGAGGAGGGCCGGATCACGCCCGGCTGCGCCGGCCTGTACACCGGACGGCAGGCCGAGGCGTGGCGGCGTATCACCGACTTCGTGCACGCCCAGGCGCCCGGCACCGCGATCGGCGTGCAGCTCGGCCACAGCGGCCGCAAGGGCTCCACGAAGCTGATGTGGGAGGGCATGGACGAGCCCCTCCAGGAGGGCAACTGGCCGCTCGTGGCCGCCTCCGCGCTCCCGTACAAGCCGTACAGCCAGACCCCGCGCGCGCTGTCCCGGGCCCAGCTCACCGACATCCGTGAGCAGTTCACGGCAGCCGCCTGCCGTGCCGCCCGGGCCGGCTTCGATCTGCTCGAACTGCACTGCGCCCACGGCTACCTGCTCTCCGGATTCCTCTCCCCGCTGACCAACCGGCGTACCGACGCCTACGGCGGCTCGCCGGAGAAGCGGCTCCGTTTCCCGCTGGAGGTGTTCGACGCCGTACGGAACGTGTGGCCGGGGGAGCGGCCTCTGACCGTGCGGATCTCCGCCACCGACTGGGCCGAGGGCGGGACCACGGGCGAGGAAGCCGTCGAGATCGCCCGGGCCTTCGCCGCGCACGGCGCCGACGCGATCGACGTGTCGACGGGACAGGTCGTGGCGGACGAGCGGCCGGAGTTCGGGCGGTCGTACCAGACGCCGTTCGCGGACCGTATCCGTCGCGCCGTCGGCGTCCCGGTGATCGCGGTCGGCGCGATCTCCTCCTGGGACGACGTCAACTCCCTGATCCTGGCGGGCCGCACGGACCTGTGCGCCCTGGCCCGCCCGCACCTCTACGACCCGCACTGGACTCTGCACGCGGCAGCCGAACAGGGCTACACGGGCCCGGGCGTCGCCTGGCCGGCCCCGTACCGCGCGGGCAGCCGCCGGCCCCAGACGGGCCGCACGGACGCGCCGAAGCCGCGGCTGAGTTTGTGAACAACCCCCTGGGTCGCTCCGCCTAGGGCGCGGTGGGCGCGAAGTCCGTCTCCTTCGCCGCGGTGATCCCGGCGCCCATGTTGCGCTCCATCATCTCCAGGGCGGCGGACGCCAGATGGGGGTGGATGGAGGCGACGGCGTCCCTGGGCACCGTGACCTCCAGATGGCGGATGTGCGCGTCGAGGGCGGAGTAGAGGACGCACTGCTCGGTGACCGTGGGCCCAAACGAGGGGACGCGATCTACAGGCCCACGAATTCCGCCCCCGCGTCCCGCAGCCGCTCGTGCAGCCCCCGGAACACCGCCGACGAGCGCTCCCCGGGCCAGTCCCGGGGAAGCAGGGCGGACGGCAGGCCGGGGTCGGTGTAGGGGAGGTGGCGCCAGGAGTCCAGGGCGAGCAGGTAGTCGCGGTAGGCCTCCTCGGGCGGGGTGTCCTCGCGCTTCTCCCAGCCGTGCAGCACGGGCGCGTGGCGGTCGAGGAACGCCTCGTGCTCCTTGGCGATGGCGGCCAGGTCCCACCAGCGCGTGACGGCCTCGGCGGTCGGCGCGAAGCCGAGGTGGCCGCCGCGGAAGAAGTCGACGTACCCGTCGAGCCGCAGCCGCTGGAGGGTGTGCCGGGACTCCTCGTACAGCCGCGCGGGCGCGATCCACACGCCCGGAGCGGCCGTGCCGAAACCGAGGCCGGCCAGCCGGGAGCGCAGCACGTGCCGCTTCTGCCGCTCCGACTCCGGCACGGAGAACACGGCGAGCACCCAGCCCTCGTCCTCGGGCGGAGCCGTGGCGTAGATGCGCCGGTCGCCGTCGTCGAGCAATTGCCGGGCGTCCGGGGACAGTTCGTACCCGGCCGCACCGTTCGCGGTGCGGGCGGGCACGAGCAGTCCGCGTCTCTTGAGCCGCGACACCGAGGAGCGTACGGACGGGGCGTCCACACCGACCGCGGCCAGCAGCCGGATCAGTTCGGCTACCGGCACGGGGCCCGGTACGAAGCGGCCGTACGCTCCGTAGAGCGTGACGATGAGAGACCGTGGTGCATGCTGGTCGGACACGTTGATCATCTTAGGTCGTACGGCTCAATCCTGGTCGCCTTCGGTGCCGCCGTCCGGGACTCCTCCGGTGCGCAGCCGGAATCGCTGGAGCTTGCCGGTGGCGGTGCGCGGCAGCGCGTCCAGGAAGACGATCTCGCGCGGGCACTTGTACGGGGCCAGCTCGCTCTTCACGAAGTCGCGCAGCGCCCCGGCGTCCCGTTCCGCGCCCTCCTTGAGGACGGCGTAGGCCACCACGACCTGCCCGCGCGCCTCGTCGGGCCGTCCCACGACCGCCGCCTCCAGCACGTCCGGGTGCCGCAGCAGCGCGTCCTCGACCTCGGGTCCGGCGATGTTGTACCCGGCCGAGATGATCATGTCGTCGGCGCGGGCGACGTAGCGGAAGTAGCCGTCGGGTTCGCGGACGTAGGTGTCTCCGGTGATGTTCCAGCCGCCGCGTACGTACTCCCGCTGCCGCGGGTCGGCGAGATACCGGCAGCCGACCGGTCCGCGCACGGCGAGCAGCCCCGGCTGCCCGTCGGGCACCGGCCGGCCGTCCGCGTCCTGGACGCGCGCGTGCCAGCCCGGTACGGGAACGCCCGTCGCCCCGGGCCGGATCCGGTCGTCGGCCGCGGAGATGAAGATGTGCAGCAGCTCGGTGGCGCCGATGCCGTTGATGACGCGCACGCCTGTGCGTTCGTGCCAGGCCTGCCAGGTGGCCGCGGGCAGGTTCTCGCCGGCGGAGACGCAGCGGCGCAGGGACGAGACGTCGTGGCCGTCGAGCTCGTCGAGCATCGCGCGGTAGGCCGTCGGCGCGGTGAACAGGACGGAGACCCGGTGCCGGGCGATGGCGGGCAGCAGCTGCCTGGGGCCCGCCTGCTCCAGCAGCAGGGCGCTCGCCCCGGCCCGCAGCGGGAAGACCACCAGCCCGCCCAGCCCGAAGGTGAAGCCCAGGGGCGGACTGCCGGTGAAGACGTCGTCGGCGCGGGGCTTCAGCACATGCCGGGAGAAGGTGTCGGCGATCGCCAGCACGTCCCGGTGGAAGTGCATACAGCCCTTGGGGCGGCCGGTGGTGCCGGAGGTGAAGGCGATCAGCGCCACGTCGTCGGCCGCCGTCCGGACGGCCTCGTACGGCGTGCCGGGCGCCGGGCGATTGAGCAGGTCGTCCGGGGCGTCACCGCCGTAGGTCGTGATCCGCAGGTCCGGGATCTCGGCCTTGGCGAGGTCGTCGACGGCCCGGATGTCGCACAGCGCGTGCCGGACCCGGGCGATCTCGCACATCGTGCCCAGCTCGTGCGGACGCTGCTGGGCGAGCACCGTGACCGCCACGGCCCCCGCCTTCAGCACGGCCAGCCAGCAGGCGGCGAGCCACGGTGTGGTGGGGCCGCGCAGCAGCACCCGGTTGCCGGGGACGACGCCGAGGTCGCCGGTGAGCAGGTGCGCGATGCGGTCGACCCGGGCGCGCAACTCGCCGTACGTCCATGGCTCACCGGTGGGGGTGAGGAACGCGGGCCGATCGTCCGGAGGGCCGTGGAGCAGTTCGGCCGCGCAGTTGAGCCGTTCGGGGTAGCGCAGCTCCGGCAGGTCGAAGCGGAGCTCGGGCCAGTGGTCCGGGGGCGGCAGATGGTCGCGGGCGAAGGTGTCGACGTGCGCCGTGTCCCGTGGATTCATACGGTTCGCCCCCTTGGCGTGGTGGGCTCGCCCCTGGAGCGTATCGTGTTGGTGACGACAGTCAACGGTTCGCGATAGCCTCGGAGTGGCCCGGCCGGGAAGCAGGGTGGCGGAGAAGGGACCGGCAATGACCGCATTCTCGCTCGAACCGGCACAACTCGCCTGGTGCGCCGAGCTGCGCACCCTGGCCGCCGAGCGGCTCCGCCCGCTGGCCGAGAAGGGCGAACCGGGTCATGTGAACCGCGCGCTGGTCGCCGAACTCGGCCGACTGGGCCTGCTGGAGCGGCTCTTCACGTCCGGCGCCCTCGATCTGTGCCTGATGCGCGAGTCCCTGGCCCACGGCTGCACGGAGGCCGAGACGGCCCTCGCCCTCCAGGGCCTCGGCGCCCACCCGGTCCACGCCCACGGCACCGAGTCCCAGCGCGCCCGCTGGCTCCCCCGGGTGGCCGACGGCACGGCGGTCGCGGCGTTCGCGCTGAGCGAGCCGGGCGCGGGGTCGGACGCGGCGGCGCTGGCCCTGCGAGCGGAGCGGGACGGCCCGGCCCGCTGGCGCCTCACCGGCGAGAAGTGCTGGATCTCCAACGCCCCCGAGGCCGACTTCTACACCGTCTTCGCCCGGACCGTCCCCGATGCCGGGGCCCGGGGCGTCACGGCCTTCCTGGTGCCCGCCGACCGTCCGGGTCTGACCGGCACCGGCCTCGACATGCTCTCCCCGCACCCCATCGGCGCGCTCGACTTCGACGCCGTACCGGTGACGGCCGAGGACGTGCTCGGAGAGGTGGACCGGGGGTTCCGGGTCGCGATGGGTACGCTCAATCTGTTCCGCCCCAGCGTCGGCGCCTTCGCGGTCGGCATGGCCCGGGCGGCCCTCGACGCGACCCTCGCCCACACCGCCGGGCGGGACGCCTTCGGCGGCAAGCTGAGGGACCTCCAGGCCGTCTCCCACCAGGTCGCCGAGATGGCCCTGCGCACGGAGGCGGCCCGCCTGATGGTCTACGCGGCGGCGACGGCCTACGACGAGGACGCCCCGGACGTGCCCCAGCGCGCCGCCATGGCGAAACTGCTCGCCACCGAGACCGCGCAGTACGTCGTCGACACGGCCGTCCAGTTGCACGGAGCCCGGGCGCTGCAACGCGGGCACCTGCTCGAACACCTCTACCGCGAGGTGCGCGCGCCGCGCGTCTACGAAGGGGCCAGCGAGGTGCAACGCGGCATCATCGCCAAGGAGTTGTACGCCCACCAGGAGGCCCGGTGACCACCGAGCGCGTCAATCCGCCCGAGCTGTCCCCGCCCACCGGCTTCTCCCACGCGGTTGTGGCCTCCGGGTCGAGGGTGGTGTTCCTGGCGGGCCAGACCGCCCTCGACGCCGACGGCAAGGTGGTGGGGCGGACCCTGCCGGAACAGTTCGAGAAGGCGCTGGCGAACCTGCTGGCCGCTCTCACGGCGGCCGGCGGCACGCCCTCCGACCTCGCCCGCGTCACCGTGTACGCCACGGACGTCGCCGCGTACCGCCTCCACGCCCCCCAACTGGGCCGGCTGTGGCGCGAGGCGGCCGGGCGCGACTACCCCGCCATGGCGGTCGTCGAGGTCGTCCGGCTGTGGGACGAAGAGGCGATGGTCGAACTCGACGGCTTCGCGGTGCTGCCCTAGAACCGCTCTCAGGCCGCGACGGCCAGCCGCTGAGCCGTCACCCGGTGCGGCTCCACCACGCGTCCGTCCGGCAGCAGCTCACCGGTGTCGTCGAAGACGATCGCCCCGTCGCACAGCAGGCTCCAGCCCTGCTCGGGGTGGGCGGCGACGACATGCGCCGCGGAGGAGTCGGTCGCGGAGCACTGGGTCTGGTGGGCACACATGGCGCACCTCCACGTCGGTAGGGCCATCCGGAGGATTCGTATGACTCTTACGTACAGACCATGCTCCCGACTCGAACTCATCGGAACGGCCCGTCAGGAAGCGTGACACGCCCCGGACATTCCCCGGACCGTTCCACGACGGTCGGTGCGGATCCGCCACCGAAGGAGTGAGGGGCGCGGGCGTGGGTCCGGGCGCCGGGTACGAGTGGAACAAAAAACCACTCCTTTCGGGAGGTTCCCCCCATGCGTGTTCGTCCCCTGCTCGGCGCGACGGCCGGTGCCGCGCTGCTCCTGCTCACCGGTGCCACCGCGGCACCCGCCACCGCGTCCGCCGCGGCCCCGTACGAGGCCGTGACGGTCGACTCGGTGGGCCGGATCACCGCCGACGGCACCGTCACCCTCTCCGGCACCTACCGCTGCCGGAGCGCCATCGGCCCGGTCTTCGTCAGCTCCTCCGTGAGCCAGGGCGTCTCCACCACCCGCTACGGCATCGGCGGCACCCGGGCCGTGTGCGACGGCGTGAAGCACCGCTGGGTGAACACGGGCCGGCCCAAGCCGGGCGCGCTCGCGCCCGGAGCGGCCCACGTCGAGGCCACCCTGATGGAGCTGCGCACCTTCAGCGGCCTGCCGCTGCCCAGCTTCCACGCGGTCCACGGACGGGACATCACCCTGACCCGGCCCTGAGCACGGGCCGGTGACCTGGGCCTCCCGCACCGCGGTGGTGCGCGGAGGCCCTCCTTGACTGTTTAATTGCGAGGCCTGTGCAAGAACATGACTAGAGCAACAACGGGGTGAGGTCATATGTCGACCCGTCGGATACGAGGAGCCGCCGTCACGGCGGCGCTGGCCGCGGCGGTCACCGCCTGCTCGGCCCCCAGCAGTGGCGGCGAGGGCGACGCCAAGTCCGGATCCGTCGTCATCGGGGTGGCATCCGAGCCGGACACCCTCAGCCCGCTGCTCGGCTACGGCAAGGACGGCAACTCCAAGATCTTCGACGGGCTGCTCGCCCGCGACGCCGACCTGAAGCTGAAGCCCGCCCTGGCGGCGGCGCTTCCCGAGATCGCCGACGGCGGCCGCACGTACACCTACACGCTGCGCGACGGGGTGGAGTTCAGCGACGGCGAGCCGCTGACGGCCGCCGACGTCGTCTACACGTACCGGACCGCCCTCGACGCCAAGACCAACAACACCTTCAAGAGCGAGCTGGACGCCGTCAAGGAGGTCCGGGCGAGCGGCGACGACAAGGTCGTCTTCACGCTCCGGTACCCCTACGCCGCCTTCGCCGCCCGCACCGTGCTGCCCATCGTCCCCGAGCACCTCGCCGGGAAGCAGGACCCCAACACCGGCTCCTTCAACACCGAGCCGGTCGGCACCGGCCCGTACGTCCTCTCGAAGTGGAGCAAGGGCGAGAAGCTCACCTTCAAGGCCAACCCCCGCTACTGGGGCGGCGAACCGAAGGTGCGGACCTTCACCATGGCGGTCATCGCCGACGACAACGTACGCGCCACCCGGCTGCGCTCCGGCGACCTCGACGGCGCGGTTCTCCCGCCCAACCTCGCCGCCACGTTCAAGAACGACGACGGCAGGCGCACCTACGACGCCCGGTCCTACGACTTCCGGGCCGTCACCCTCCCCACCCCGAACAAGGTCACCGGCGACCGCGCCGTCCGGCAGGCCCTCGACGCCGCCGTGGACCGCGAGGCCATGGTCGGCAAGATCCTCGACGGCGCCGGCCGCCCGGCGTACGGGCCGCTGCCCGTCGACGACCCCGCCTTCACCAAGGCCATTGAGCGCGCCCAGGACCTCGGCAGGGCCAGGAAGATCCTGGACGAGGCCGGCTGGAAGCCCGCCGGGGACGGCATCCGCGCCAAGGGCGGACAGCGGGCGTCCTTCACCCTCCTCTACCCCTCCGGCGACAAGGTCCGCCAGGACCACGCCCTCGCCTACGCCTCCGACGCCAAGAAGGCCGGCATCGAGGTGAAGGCGGAGAGCGCCACCTGGGAGGTCATCGAGCCGCGCATGAAGGACACCGCCGTCCTCGCGGGCTTCGGCAGCACAGGCGACCCCGACTTCGGCCTGTACACCCTGCTGCACTCCTCCCTCGCCGGCGACGGCTTCAACAACATGGCCCGCTACGACAACCCGGCCGTGGACCGAGCCCTCGACAACGGCCGCCGCGGCCAGGACCCGGCGGAGCGCACGGCCGCCTACGACAAGCTCCAGCGCGCCCTGGTCCAGGACCCCGGCTACACCTTCCTCACCCACATCGACCACCTCTACGTCCTGGCCGACCGCTGGGACGGCCTGAGCACCCAGCTCGAACCGCACGAGCACGGCTTCGCCAGCGGCCCCTGGTGGAACATCGAGGACTGGCAGCCGAAGAAGTGACCCGCCTCCCCTGGGGAGCGATGGCACGGCTGGCGGGACGGCGGGCGCTGTTCGCCGTCCCCGTCCTGCTCGTCGTCACCTTCGGCGTGTTCGCGATCGCCGCCGCCTCCCCGTTCGACCCCGTCAAGGCGTACGCCGGCACCGCCGCGCTCGGCGCCGACCAGCAGACCCTGGACCGGCTGCGCGAGAACCTCGGCGCGGACCGGCCCTTCGCCGCCCGCTGGTGGCAGTGGCTGACCTCCGCGCTCACCGGCGACCTCGGCCACTCCAGCGTGCTGCGGCAGCCGGTCGCCCAGGTCATCGGCGAACGGCTCGTGTGGTCCTCGCTGCTGTGCGCGGTCGCCTTCGCCGCCGCCGTGCTGGTGGGCACGGTCCTCGGCGTGCTCGCCGCCCGCCGGCCCGGGTCGCTCCTCGACCGGACCGTCACCTCCCTCGCCTACACCCTGGAGGCGGCCCCGGTCTTCTGGATCGCCCTGCTCGCCGTCTGGCTGTTCGCCCTCCAGTGGGACGTCCTGCCGGCGGGCGGCCTGACGGACACCGCCAGCGAACAGGTCACGGCCGGGCAGGTCACGAGCCACCTGGTGCTGCCCGCCGGAGTCCTCGCCGTCTCCCAACTGCCCTGGTTCACGCTCTACGTCCGCCAGGGCGTCGGCGACGCCCTCGCGGAGGACCCCGTACGCGGCGCCCGCGCACGCGGCCTGAGCGAACGCACCGTCCTGCTCGGCCACGCCCTGCGCTCCGGAGTGCTGCCGGTGCTCACCCTGATCGGCTCCCGCGTGCCCGAACTCATCACAGGGGCCCTGCTGGTGGAGAGCGTCTTCAGCTGGCCGGGCATCGCCGCCGCCACCGTCGAGGCGGCCACCGCCGTCGACTTCCCGCTGCTCGCCGCCCTGACGACCCTGGCCACCGCCGCCGTCCTCGCCGGGAATCTGCTCGCCGACCTGCTCTACGGACTGTTCGACCCGAGGGTGAAGCTCAGTGACATGTGACGCACCGGCGCCGGCCGGCGCCCCGGCCGAGACCGAGTGGCGCTCGCACGGCCCGAAACGCCGCTCCACCCGCACGCTGCGCGTGCGCACCTCCGCCGTGCTGGTGGGCGCGACCGTCCTCGCCGTGCTGCTCGTCCCGCCGCTGGTCCAGCTCGACCAGCAGGCGGTCGACCTGGCCGCCAAGCTGCGACCGCCGTCCTGGGCCCACCCCTTCGGCACCGACGACGTCGGCCGCGACCTGCTGCTGCGCTGCGTCTACGGCCTGCGCGTCTCGCTGCTCGTCGGAGTGGCGGCGGCCCTGACGGCGACGGTGGTCGGCACCGCCGTGGGCGCGACGGCGGGCGCCCTGGGCGGCTGGGCCGATCGCGCCCTGATGCGGGTGGTCGACGCGTTCTCGTCCGTGCCCCACCTGCTGCTCGGCATCTTCATCGTCGCGATGTTCCGCCCCGGCGTCTGGCCGGTGGTCGTCTCCGTCGCGCTCACCCACTGGCTGTCCACCGCGCGGATCGTCCGCGCCGAGGTGCTGTCCCTGCGGTCCAGGCCGTACGTCGACGCCGCCGTCTCCGGCGGGGCGTCCCGGTGGCGGGTGACGGTACGGCATCTGCTGCCCGCCGTCCTGCCCCAAGCCGCCCTCGCCGCCGTGCTGATGGTGCCGCACGCCATGTGGCACGAGTCGGCGCTGTCCTTCCTCGGACTCGGACTGCCCACCCACACGGCGAGCCTCGGCACCCTGATCCAGACGGCCCGCGGCTCCCTGCTCGCCGGACAGTGGTGGCCGACCCTGTTCCCGGGCCTGTTCCTCATCATCCCCACCCTCGCGATCGCCGGCCTCGCCGGAGCCTGGCGGGAGCGGATCCATCCCCGCCGTCGATCGGAGCTGATGCTGTGAGCACCGGAGTCGAAACCGACTCGGGCCAAGTCGCCGCGGGGCCGGCCGGAGACGGGCCCGTGCTGTCGGTGCGCGGCCTCTCCGTACGGTTCCTCATGGCCGGTGGACGACGTGTCGCCGCCGTCACCGATGCCCGGTTCGACGTGGCGGCCGGTGAGTGCCTGGCCCTGATCGGGGAGAGCGGCTGCGGCAAGTCCGTGCTGGCCTCCGCCCTGCTCGGCCTGCTCCCCGGCAACGCGCAGACCGCCGGAGCCGCCCACCTCGGCGACCTGGATCTGCTCGAGGCCGACGAGCGGACCCTCGCCCGTACCGTACGGGGCCGGCTCATCGGCCTCGTACCGCAGAGCCCGGCCGCCCACCTCACCCCCGTGCGCACCGTCCGCTCCCAACTGGAGGAGACGGTCGCCGCGTTGACCGCCACCCGGGGGCGCGCCGCCCTGCGTGCCGCCGCCGAGGCCGCCGCCGAACGGGCCGCGTTCCCCGCGGACCACCTCGACCGCCACCCCCACCAGCTCTCCGGAGGCCTGGCCCAGCGCGCCGCCACCGCCCTCGCTCTCGTCGGCGACGCGCCCCTGCTGCTCGCCGACGAACCGACCACCGGGCTCGACCGCGACCTGGTCGACCGTACGGTGGACGAACTGCGGCGGCACGTCGACGGGCCGGGGGAGGCCGGCGGCAGCGGACGGGGCCTGCTGATGATCACCCATGACCTGGCGGCCGCCGAGCGCATCGCCGACCGGGTCGCCGTGATGTACGCGGGCCGGATCGTCGAACTGGCCGCCGCCGCGGACTTCTTCGGCTCACCAGGGCCCCGCCACCCCTACAGCCGCGGCCTGCTCCAGGCCCTTCCCGACCGTGCCTTCAAGCCCATCCCCGGCATGCCGCCCGAACTCGGCGACCTCCCCGACGGCTGCGCCTTCGCCGCCCGCTGCGACCGGGCCACCGGCGCCTGTGCCGCTCCGCCGCCCCCGGGCACGGTCGCCTGCCACCACCCGCACATGCCGGAGGGCGTCCGTGCTTGAACTGCGCTCCATCACCGCCGGATACACCAGGAACGCCCCGGTGGTCCGGGACGTCTCCCTGACCGTGGCGCCGGGCGAGTCCGTCGGCCTGCTCGGCCCGAGCGGCTGCGGCAAGTCCACCCTGGCGCGGGTCGCGGCCCTGCTGCACCGGCCCGACTCCGGAACCGTCGTCCTCGACGGCGACGCCGTACGGCACTGGCGGCACCGCGCCCCGCGCGCCCTGCGCACTGCCTTCGGGGTCGTCTTCCAGCAGGCCAGGCTTTCCGCCGACCCCCGGCTGCCGCTCGCCGACCTGATCGCCGAACCCCTTCGTGCCACCGGCCGTGGCAGGGAAATCCCCGACCGTGTGGCCGAGTTGGCCCCCGCCGTCGGCCTCACCCCGGACCTGCTGACCCGACGGCCGCACGAGGTCAGCGACGGCCAGTTGCAACGCGCCTGCCTCGCCCGCGCCCTCGTGCTGCGCCCGCGCCTGCTGGTGTGCGACGAGATGACCGCCATGCTCGACGCCTCCACGGCCGCCGCCCTGGTCGCGGCCGTGGAGGACTACCGGGCCGCGACCGGCGCCGCGCTGCTGGCCGTCGGCCACGACCGCACGCTGCTCGGGCGCTGGTGCGACCGCACCGTCGACTGGGACAGCCTGTCCTGAACCGCGCTACCGCGGGGTTCGGGCGCGGTTCAGTGATCGTCCCAGTGTCCTTCGTGGGTGGCGTGACGGTGACCGTCGTGCACGTAGTCGGTGTGGTCGCCGTGCCGCACGGCCAGATGGCCGCAGTCGTCGCCGTGCTGGTGGTCGTGGTTGTGGTGCACCGTGTGGCCGCCGTTCGCGCACTCGTCGACGTGGCCCTGGTGCATCCGGTGGATGTGGCCGTCATGGGCGTAGTCGGTGTGGTCGCCGTGGGCGAAGGCGATGTGCCCGCAGTCGTCGCCGTGGGCGTGCGGGTGGTCCTCGTGCGTGATGTGCTCGGCGGTGGTCATGGGGGTGGCTCCTCATGTGTGGGCGCTACGGCCCGTGGCCCTTCGGTCGGGGCTGCGGTGTGGCGGCATGAATATATGGCGATTTCTGCGTGTATTGTCCGAGCACTCGCCGCCGCCCGCCATCTGACGGAGGGTGTAGGGGTGATGCCGGCTCTAGCGGACCGCCACGACGACACAACTGTCGCCGTACTGCCAGACCGGTCCCGCTGTGCCGAACCCCGCCTGCCGCAACAGCTCGAGGTGGGCGGAGAGGGGAAGGTCGGCAGGCGGACCGCTGTCGAGAGGCTCCTCCCGGCGGCGGCGCTCCGCGAGGAGGTCGGTCAGCTCGGGGTCGCGGGAGAGTGCGGCCCACCAGGAGCCCCAGTCCTCATGGGCGAACGCCCGCTGCCGGTCGGCCCGGCACCGCCCGACATGGGTGGCGATCCCGTCCGGCCCGTCGGCGTCCTGGGGGAGATGGTCGCCGTTGACGAGGACGCCCCCGGGCCGCAGCAGCGCGGCGAGCTGCCGGTAGGTGCGCAGCAGGGTGTCGCGGTCGAGGTAGTGCAGGGCCGTCGTGGAGACGGCGGCGTCCAGGGGCCGGTCCAGGCCCAGCGTCCCGGTCCAGCCGGGTGCGCCGATCTCCGCGTCCACATAGCGGGCCGCGTCGGGGTGGTGGGTCCGGCCCAGCTCCAGCAGGACGGGGTCGCGGTCCACGGCCACGATCTCCGCGTCCGGCAGCCGCCGGACCAGCCGGGCCGCCAGGGAGCCGGGCCCGCAGCCCAGGTCGACGACGAGCGGCCGGCCCGCGCGCCCCGCCGTGACGTGCTCGACGACATCGGCGATCACGGTGAACCGCTCCTCGCGGTCGACGGCGTACCGCTGCTGCTGGAGCTCCCAGCGCTCCACCCACCGCTCCGCCGTCTCCAGACTCAGCCCCATCCGGACGCGCCACCTTGCCGTCTCGCACCTGACTCCTGCCGGGCCTGAGCCTACAGGTGGAAACGGTTCCCATTACGCATAGACGGCGGAGTCACTGGAGTGACGCGAGAACGGACAGCAGCCGGTCGATCTCCTCGTCGGTGTTGTACACATGCAGACTCACCCGCACCGAACCGGTCTTCTCGCCCGCGTCGCCCTGGCAGTGGTGGTCGGAGCGGACCATGAAACCGTGGCTGAAGAGGATGAAGCCCAGGTCGCCCGAGTCGATGGCGCGGTGCCGCAGCGTCACGATGCTCTGGCGCCGCTGCACCGTCGAGTCGGCCGCCAGGCTGAGCGGGCAGCCGAGGATCTCGTAGGCGTCCAGACGGCGCAGCCCGTCGGTGAGCCGGGCCGCCAGGCCGACCGTCCACCGCTCGATGCGCTCCACTCCGGCGGCGTCCAGCCAGTCCAGGGCCGCTTCGAGCGAGGCGATGCCCACGGTGTTCGGCGTGCCGCTCCACCCGCCGGGCGTGAACGCCGGGCCGCGCGCCTGCCGGGCCCAGACCGCGCCGGAACCCGGCAGGGCCAGCGCCTTGTGCCCCGAGAAGACCACGAAATCGACGTCCGAATCGGCCACGGACACCGGCAGATGCCCGACGCTCTGCGCCGCGTCCAGACAGATGACCGCGTCCGGGCCGACCGCCCTGCGGATGCGGTGCACATTCATGTCGCCGCCGTACACGTGGTGGACGTGGGTCGTGGCGACGAACCGGGTGCGCGGCCCGGCCCGTTCGGCCAGCGCGGTGTGGTCGTAGTCCCCGGAACCGCTCTGGTACGGCATCGGCAGCACCCGGACGCGCACGCCCTCCCGGGCGAGCAGCCGCTGGGCCTCCAGCCAGGGCGCGATGTTGGCCTGGTGGTCGGCGTCGGGTACGACGATCTCGTCGCCGTCGCGCAGGAACCCCGGCAGCCAGTCGCGGGCGATCGTCCGCAGCCCCTCGGTCGTGCCGCTGGTGAAGTGGACGGCCGACCGCTCCGGCCGGCCGTCCCCGAGGAACCGGGCGACGCGCTCGCGGGTCCGCTCCACCAGCTCCGTGGTCCGGTTGGCCCAGGTGTAGGTGCCGCGCGCGGCGTTGGCGTTGCTGGTGGTGAGGTACGTCTGCACGGCGTCCAGGACGGCCTGCGGCTTCTGGGCCGTGGCCGCGCTGTCCAGGTACGCCAGTTCCGGGTGCCCGGTGACGATCGGGAACTGGGCGCGCAGCGCCTGCTGCCACTGGTGCGGATCCTCGCGGGTCATCGGTGCGGTCATGGCCGTCAGTCCCGCACCAGGGGCGCGCCCGCGTCCCGCCAGGCGATGATGCCGCCGGTCAGGCTGCGCACGTCGGCATGGCCCATCCGGGTCAGCAGCGCCGCGTACCGCGCGGACTGCTCGCCCACCGGACACGCCAGCAGCACCGGCCGGCTCCGGCTGAACGGCAAGCCGCCCCGCAGGAGTTCGGCGAACAGCTCGTCGACGATGTTGACCGACCCGTCGATGTGCAGCGCCGCGTACGCGAACGGACTGCGCAGGTCGACCACGAGCGGCCGGTCGGTGTCGATCCAGCGCCGGGCGTCGGCCACGGTGACCGACGGCGCCCCGCGCACCTCGGTCTCGGTCAGGTCGGCCGGGGAGTTCTTCCGGGCCGGCCGGCCCAGCAGGTCGGGCCGCCGCTGACGGACGTAGCTCAGATAGCTCTCGACCCGGTCGCAGACGATGAACACGGCCGTCCGGCGCTCGCCCGACTCCTCGTCGAGGGCGCGCAGATGGCGGACCGCACCGAAGTAGGCGGCCCCTCCGGTGGGGCCGCCCAGGATGCCGCAGCGGCGGTTCAGGGTCAGCATCCCCTCGATGGCCTCGTCGGCGCTCACCGACTCCATCGTGTCGTAGGTCTCCGGGTCGAACAGGCCGACCTCCTGCACCTCGTCGATCGTGCGGATCCCGGGGATGAAGTCGGACTTGGCCGCGACCAGCCCGACCACCCGCACCGAGGGGTCCTCCTCCCGCAGCGCGCGGGCCACGCCCGTGGAGGAACCGGCCGTGCCCACACACGCGACGAACCAGTCCGGCACCCGGCCGTCCAGGTCCTTGACGATCTCCGGGCCGGTCCCGGTCAGATGGGCCTCGGTGTTGCGCGGGTTGAAGTACTGATCGGTGTGCAGATAGGCGCTGCCGGAGGCGGACAGCGTCCGGTGGAAGAGGGTCAGCGGATCGTCCGTCGCGGTCGGGTCCAGACACTCGCTCTGCCCCGGCAGCTCCTCGATCTCCGCGCCGAGCAGCAGCAGGAGGTCCTTGATCTCCGGTACCCGCATCCGGTTGGTGACGCTCTTGAATCCCAGTCCGTGCATGCCCGCGACGACCGCCAGCGCCTTCGCCGTGTTGCCGCTGGACAACTCCACGACCTGGCTGCCGTGTTCGACGCCGTCGGAGAGCAGCGGGCGGGCCATGCTCCAGGCCGCCCGGTCCTTGACCGAGCCCCAGGGGTTGAGCATCTCCAGCTTGGCGAACAGGTCGATGTTCCGCAGTCCGTGCACGGCCGGGTCCAGCCGCACCAGCGGGGTGTTGCCTATCGCCTCCGTGATGCTGTCGTACCTCACTGGGCTCCCCCCGAGGGCGTGATCGGCCAGAACTGGTCGTCGAGGCACCAGCGCCACACGTCGCCGTCCTGCCAGGCGGCGACCTTGCGGGCGGCGGGCTGGTGCTGGGCGCGGGTGGCGTGGAAGTCCATGGCGTACCCGGCGGTGTTGGCGAACGCCAGCAGGTCGCCGGGGACCGGACGGCGGGGCAGGAACACCGTGCGCCGGGTGATCAGGTCGGTCTCCAGGCAGAGGCTGCCGAAGAGGTGGACGGCGACGGGCCCCTCGCCCGGGCCGGCCCCGCTTCCGGGGATGACGACCGGGTCCATCAGCACTCCGTGGTCCTCCAGGGCGATGTCGTCCGCCTTCGCGGCCAGCCGTACGAGCAGCTCCCCGCCGGTCTCCTGCTCGCGGACCTCCAGCACCTTCGCCAGCGTCAGCCCGCACTGGTCCAGCAGCGCCCGGCCGGGCTCGGTGTGCAGGTCGTACAGGTGCTCCAGCAGCAGTCCGGCCAGCGGACGGCCGTCCAAGGAGGCGGCGGGCTGGGCCAGCAGCTCGTCCAGGTAGGCCGCGCCGGCGACGGCCCGGTGGGCGGGGTAGAGGCCGAGCGTGCCGCGCAGGGTGCCGGACTCGTTCCGCAGCCCGTAGCCGTGCCCGCCCCACGTCAGGGGCGGGCGGCGGCCCAGCACGGCGGAGGTGAGCGCCGTCGTGTACGCCTCCCACTGCTCCCGCTCGGCGAGGTAGTTGACCCCGAACCCGCCGCCGACGTCCACGGCCCGGGGCCTGAGCCCCCGGCTCCGGCACGCCTCCAGAGCGGCCAGGCACCCTTCGAGCGCGGTCGCCTTCTCCGCGACGCTGGTGGTGTCCAGATGGAAGGCAGCGCCCACCGCCTCCACCGCGTCACCGTGCCGCTCGACCGCCTCCAGCAGCGCATCCAACTCCCGTACGGGCGTGCCGAACCGGCTGCGCCGGCTGAGCACTCTCACCCCCGATGCCTCGAACCCCGACAGCCGCAGCAGCACCCGCACCGGGGCGAGCGCGTGCTTGCGCACCAGCGTGGCAAGCTGGTCGAGCTCGCCCACGCCGTCGACGCTGACCGTGACCCCCGCACGGGCCGCGAGCCACAGGAACTCGGGGTTCTTCGGCCCGGTGGCCGTGATCCGGTCAGCGGTGAAACCGGCACCGAGCGCGTGCTGTAACTCGCCCAGCGACGCGACGTCCACGCCCGCGTCCGTGGCGGCCAGGCGGCGCAGCAGAGCGCTGGACCGGTTGGCCTTGTGGGCGTAGAAGACCTGGCCCGACAGATGATGCGCGCGGTACACGGACCGGAAGCGCTCCAGATTCTCGGCGATCTGGTCCGGCACCACCACGTGCAGGGGTGAGCCGAGCGCGTCGATGAGCGAGTGCGATGTCCCGGTCGCCGCCACGAGCGACCTCAGCCGTGGCTCCAGCCGCGGTTCGAGAAACAAGGGCCGGCCGTCCATGCGCGCTCCCTCCCCTGAAGCCGCTGCGCCCGGCATCCGGGCACGTCGGACACTCCCCGCGTTTCGCCGTATAGCCCATATCCATTCTTCGGTCGCTTTACGCCCTGAAAGGCCCGGTCCTGTCCGGTCGCCGGTGTGAAGCGGATCACGGACTGCTTCAGTCTGTCCTGAAGCCGTCCCTGACATGGTCGAAGACGGGGCGGTGGGTGTCCCACTCCGCCTCGGGTGCCGAGAGGTAGATGTCGTACTCGCGTCCGCCCTCGCGGCCGTAGCCGAGGTCGATGGCGCGGAACGGGCGGGCCCGGCCCTGGAAGGTGAACTCCCATATCGCGGCGGGCTGTTCGCGGAAGGTCGTCCGCTGCATGCGCAGCCGGCGGTACGTGGAGTAGTTGAGCTTGGTGTTCGCCTCGATGTCGGCGAAGTGGTCGGCCGGGTTCGGTCCTGCCGGGGCGACTGTGCCGATGGTGATGCCGGCGAGGCCGGTGGGGTCGGCGTAGGTGACCTGTTCCGCGGTGCGGGTGCGGGCCTTCCAGTCGTTCGGGATGGGGAAGGAGATGCCGAGCTTTTCGTCGTGGACGAGGTGGTAGCCCTGGGGGACGGGGCTGGGGCTGGGTGTGGCGGTGGGTCGGATTGTAGTTTTGCGTGGTTTTTCGGTTTGGTATGGGTTTGCTACGTAGAGGGTCGCGCCCACGGCGAGGGTGGCGGTGAGTGCCGCGGCGGTGGTGGTGATGCGGCGGCGTCGGCGGGTGCGGGTTGCTTGTGGTTGATCGCGCAGTTCCCCGCGCCCCTGAAGGGCGTCCACTGCTGCCCGCAAGGAGTGTTCTGTCTCCTCCGTTGACGGGCGGCTCTCCGGCTCCCTGGCCAGGAGGGACTCGATGAGGGGGTCCAGGGGGCCGGCCCGGGTCGGTGGGGGTGTGGGGTCCGTGGCGATGGCGTAGGCCGTTTCCATCGCTGTGAGGCGACGGAACGGGGGGCGTCCCTCCACCGTCTGGTACAGCGTGGCGCCCAAGGCCCACAGGTCCGAGGCCGGGCCCGGGGTGAGGCCTCTGACGCGTTCCGGGGCCATGTAGTCGATGGATCCGACCATCTCGCCGGTCCTGGTCAGGGTCGACGAGCCGGCCGTGGTGGCTATGCCGAAGTCGGTGAGCACGACCCGGTCGCCCGTGCCGAGCAGGACGTTGCCGGGCTTGACGTCGCGGTGCAGGACTCCGGCCTCGTGCGCGGCTCGCAGGGCGGACACCATGGCCAGGCCGATCCGGGCCGCCTCGTGGGGCGGGAGGGTGCGGCCTTCCTGGAGGAGGTCGGCGAGCGTGTGGCCGGGGACGTACTCCATGACGACGCAGGGCCGGCCCTCGTCCTCCACGACGTCGTGCACGACGATCACATTGGGGTGGACGATGCGCGCGGCGCTGCGCGCCTCACGGCGCATGCGCTCGTCGCGCGTGCCGAGCTCGTCGGCAGACAGGTGCGGCTGCTCGTGCAGCCGCTTCAGCGCGACCCGGCGCCCCAGCACCTCGTCGTCGGCCAGCCACACCGTGCCCATGCCGCCCCGGCCGATCCGCTCGGCGAGCCGATAGCGCCCGGCGACGAGTCGCCCCTGGTCCGACACCGTGTGCCCTCCGCCACCTTGTCCGTGTTGGGCACCTTGATGCGCCCTGGTCACCATAACTGCCGACCCTGGGTCGACCTGGGCCGGAAGTGAGGGGGATCACGGCCCTCCCCTCGTGATCGGCCACGCCCCCGCCCCTGACGGCGATCCCCTGTAGCCCGCCGGTGACATTCGGGACGGATCCGTAGCAGGCGGGCAGGGCAACGTATGCGGGCGGTGGCGGGTCGTACGGGGTGCAAAGGCTGAAGCCCGCGCAATCGGCAAGAAGACCATGGGGGAAACATGGGGGAGACCGTGCAGATCCGCACCCGAGGCATCCGTACCACCGTGGCCGCGCTGGCGGCCGTGGCCGGTGTCGCCGCAGTCGCGGTACCGGCCGCCGCCGCCACCACACCGGCGTCCGCCACGCCTCGGTTCCTGGAGCCGGCCGAACTGCCGCCGCACCCGACCTCGCCCTGGTACGCCGGACCCGTCACGGCCGGTCAGCCGGACCCGCTGCCGGTCTGCGTGGGCGATGCCCTGCCGTCCATCGCCAGCCACCGCTCGTACGGGACCGAGTTCGACACCAACGCCCAGCAGATCACGGTCGTGGAGCGCACGGAACAGCGAGCCAAGGACTTCGCGGCGCTGCTGCGCAAGGACATCACCGGCTGCGCGCAGAAGCTGATGGAGCAGGACCCCGACCTGACGGCGACGCAGAAGTCCTACGGCCGGCTGAACGTCGAGGAGGGCGCCCACGTCTACGGCCTCCACACCGCCTCGGCGTGGGGCTCCTCCGACATCGGCCTGTTCTCGGTCGGCCGCGACGGCCGGACCGTGACGGTCGTCCTGTGGGGTCAGATGGGCAACTTCCAGCACGCCCAGGTGGCCGACTTCAAGACGACCACCGTCACGGCCGTCAACAAGCTGTACTGACCGCCCCGGCGGTCTCAGATGTCCCGGAACGTCTCGATCTGCGCCCCGATCGAGTTCAGCCGCTCCGCCAAATCCTCGTAACCCCGGTTGATGACGTACACGTTGCGCAGTACCGACGTGCCCTCGGCCGCCATCATCGCCAGGAGGACGACCACGGCGGGGCGCAGGGCGGGTGGGCACATCATCTCGGCGGCGCGCCAGCGGCTCGGGCCCTCGACCAGGACGCGGTGGGGGTCGAGGAGCTGGAGGCGGCCGCCGAGGCGGTTCAGGTCGGTCAGGTAGATCGCGCGGTTGTCGTAGACCCAGTCGTGGATGAGGGTCTGGCCTTGGGCGACCGCCGCGATGGCCGCGAAGAACGGGACGTTGTCGATGTTCAGGCCGGGGAACGGCATGGGGTGGATCTTGTCGATCGGCGCCTCCAGCTTGGAGGGCCGGACGGTGAGGTCCACCAGCCGGGTGCGGCCGTTGTCGGCGAAGTACTCGGGCGTGCGGTCGTGGTCGAGGCCCATCTCCTCGAGCACGGCCAGCTCGATCTCCAGGAACTCGATCGGCACCCGGCGCACCGTCAGCTGCGACTCGGTGACGACGGCCGCGGCGACCAGGCTCATCGCCTCGACCGGGTCCTCGGAGGGGGAGTAGTCCACATCGACGTCGATGGTGGGCACGCCGTGCACGGTGAGCGTGGTCGTCCCGATGCCGTCGACCTTGACGCCCAACGCCTCCAGGAAGAAGCACAGGTCCTGGACCATGTAGTTGGACGAGGCGTTGCGGATGACGGTGATGCCGTCGTGCCGGGCGGCGGCGAGCAGCGCGTTCTCGGTGACCGTGTCGCCGCGCTCGGTCAGCACGATCGGGCGGTCGGGGCGGACCGAACGGTCCACCATGCCGTGGTACTGGCCCTCGGTCGCGGCGATGTCGAGACCGAACCGGCGCAGCGCGATCATGTGCGGTTCGACCGTGCGCGTGCCGAGGTCGCAGCCGCCGGCGTACGGCAGCTTGAAGTGGTCCATGCGGTGCAGCAGCGGGCCGAGGAACATGATGATCGAGCGGGTGCGGCGGGCCGCGTCCGCGTCGATCGCCGCCAGGTCCAGCTCGGCCGCCGGCACGATCTCCAGGTCGACACCGTCGTTGATCCACCGGGTGCGGACGCCGATGGAGCCCAGCACCTCCAGGAGGCGGTAGACCTCCTCGATGCGGGCGACGCGGCGCAGCACTGTGCGCCCCTGGTTGAGCAGTGAGGCGCACAGCAGCGCCACGCACGCGTTCTTGCTCGTCTTCACGTCGATGGCGCCGGACAGCCGGCGCCCGCCGACCACCCGCAGATGCATCGGACCGGCGTAGCCGAGCGACACGATCTCGCTGTCGAGGGCCTCCCCGATGCGCGCGATCATCTCAAGGCTGATGTTCTGGTTGCCGCGCTCGATCCGGTTGACGGCGCTCTGGCTGGTTCCGAGCGCCTCGGCGAGCTGCGACTGCGTCCAGCCCCGGTGCTGCCGGGCGTCACGGATGAGCTTGCCGATGCGTACGAGGTAGTCGTCTGCCATGTGGTTGAGGTTATCTCAGATATGAGATGGAACCCGGCTAGGGGGTCCATTCGGGTGACGGGACGTCAATCCCGCCCGGCGGGCTCAGTGTCGCCGCGCCTTCGTGGTGCGCCGCCATCCGAAAGGTCCGGGCAGATCCATCGATGTCGTACGACGTCCCGTGCTGCTGCGGGTGTATCGCGGGCCGTTCTTTCCGCCGCCGGTGGTGATGGACCAGGAGCGCTTGTTGATGTTCAGTCGCACCCCCGGAAGGATCCGGAAACTCTTGCGGAACGTGAGCGGCATGCCTGTCTCCCTTCCGTTCGTGGCGTGGATACCTGGTTCGGATACCCCGGGAAGGGAGGTACATGACCGCATGACGGGTGCCGGGGCATGACCATCCGGCCCTCGTGTATTAGAGTTATCTCGACATCGAGATATCTGCCGAGGTGCACCGCAGCCGCGCGGCGTCACCGGTCCGGTGGTAAGGCCTACCTAACTTAGCCTTACCTTAGCGGATCGGCCAAGTAGCCGTGGCGGCAGGATCGTGGTGGTACGCGCACATCAATGAAGGAGACTGTCGTGTCGGCGAACAGCTTCGACGCCCGCAGCACGCTGCAGGTGGGCGACGAGTCGTACGAGATCTTCCGGCTGGACAAGGTCGAGGGCGCCGCGCGCCTCCCTTACAGCCTGAAGGTGCTGCTGGAGAACCTCCTCCGCACCGAGGACGGCGCGAACATCACCGCCGACCACATCCGCGCCCTTGGCGGCTGGGACTCCCAGGCCCAGCCCTCCCAGGAGATCCAGTTCACGCCGGCCCGCGTGATCATGCAGGACTTCACCGGCGTTCCCTGTGTCGTGGACCTCGCGACCATGCGTGAGGCGGTCAAGGAGCTGGGCGGCGACCCGGCGAAGATCAACCCCCTGGCCCCGGCCGAGCTGGTCATCGACCACTCCGTCATCGCCGACAAGTTCGGCACGAACGACGCCTTCAAGCAGAACGTCGAGCTGGAGTACGGCCGCAACAAGGAGCGCTACCAGTTCCTGCGCTGGGGCCAGACCGCGTTCGACGAGTTCAAGGTCGTCCCGCCCGGCACCGGCATCGTCCACCAGGTGAACATCGAGCACCTGGCCCGCACGGTGATGGTCCGGGGCGGCCAGGCGTACCCCGACACCCTCGTCGGCACCGACTCGCACACCACCATGGTCAACGGCCTGGGCGTCCTCGGCTGGGGCGTCGGCGGCATCGAGGCCGAGGCCGCCATGCTCGGCCAGCCGGTCTCCATGCTCATCCCGCGCGTCGTCGGCTTCAAGCTGACCGGTGAGCTGAAGCCGGGCACCACCGCCACCGACCTGGTCCTCACGATCACCGAGATGCTGCGCAAGCACGGCGTCGTCGGCAAGTTCGTCGAGTTCTACGGCGAGGGCGTGGCCGCCACGTCGCTCGCCAACCGCGCCACCATCGGCAACATGTCGCCGGAGTTCGGCTCCACCGCCGCGATCTTCCCGATCGACGGCGAGACCCTGAACTACCTCAAGCTCACCGGCCGCTCCGAGCAGCAGGTCGCGCTCGTGGAGGCGTACGCCAAGGAGCAGGGCCTCTGGCTCGACCCGGCCGCCGAGCCCGACTTCTCCGAGAAGCTCGAGCTCGACCTGTCGACGGTCGTCCCGTCCATCGCCGGCCCGAAGCGCCCGCAGGACCGTATCGTCCTGGCCAACGCCGCCGAGCAGTTCAAGGCGGACGTCCTCAACTACGTCGACTCCGTGGACGAGTCCGGCAAGGAGTCCTTCCCGGCCTCCGACGCCCCGGCCGTCGCCCCGAACGGCACCCCGTCCAACCCGGTCACCGTGACCGCCCCCGACGGCACGTCGTACGAGATCGACCACGGTGCGGTGACGGTCGCGGCCATCACCTCCTGCACCAACACCTCCAACCCGTACGTCATGGTCGCCGCCGCCCTGGTGGCCAAGAAGGCGGTGGAGAAGGGCCTGACCCGCAAGCCGTGGGTCAAGACCACCCTCGCCCCGGGCTCCAAGGTCGTCACCGACTACTTCGAGAAGTCGGGCCTGACCCCGTACCTCGACAAGGTCGGCTTCAACCTCGTCGGCTACGGCTGCACCACCTGCATCGGCAACTCCGGCCCGCTGCCGGACGAGGTCTCCAAGGCCGTCAACGACCACGACCTCGCGGTCACCTCGGTCCTCTCCGGCAACCGGAACTTCGAGGGCCGTATCAACCCCGACGTCAAGATGAACTACCTGGCGTCCCCGCCGCTGGTCGTGGCCTACGCGCTCGCCGGCTCCATGAAGGTCGACATCACCCGTGAGGCCCTGGGCACCGACCAGGACGGCAAGCCGGTCTTCCTCGCGGACATCTGGCCCTCCGAGGCCGAGGTGAACGACGTCGTCGCCAACGCCATCGGCGAGGACATGTTCTCCAAGTCCTACTCGGACGTCTTCGCGGGCGACGCCCAGTGGCAGGCGCTGCCGATCCCGACCGGCAACACCTTCGAGTGGGACGCCGAGTCGACCTACGTCCGCAAGCCCCCGTACTTCGAGGGCATGACGATGGAGACCACCCCGGTCTCCGACATCTCCGGCGCCCGCGTGCTCGCCAAGCTGGGCGACTCGGTGACGACGGACCACATCTCGCCCGCCGGTGCCATCAAGGCCGACACCCCGGCCGGCAAGTACCTCACCGAGCACGGCATCGAGCGGCGTGACTTCAACTCCTACGGCTCGCGCCGAGGCAACCACGAGGTCATGATCCGTGGCACCTTCGCCAACATCCGCCTGCGCAACCAGATCGCGCCGGGCACCGAGGGCGGCTACACCCGCGACTTCACCGTCGACGGCGGCCCGGTCTCCTTCATCTACGACGCCTCGCGCAACTACATCGAGCAGGGCACCCCGCTGGTCATCCTGGCCGGCAAGGAGTACGGCTCCGGTTCGTCCCGCGACTGGGCCGCCAAGGGCACCGCGCTCCTCGGCGTCAAGGCCGTCGTCGCCGAGTCCTACGAGCGCATCCACCGCTCCAACCTCATCGGCATGGGAGTCATCCCGCTGCAGTACCCGGAGGGCCAGTCCGCCGAGTCCCTCGGCCTGACCGGCGAGGAGGCCTTCTCCATCGCCGGCATCACCGAGCTGAACGACGGCACCACCCCCCGTACGGTCAAGGTCACCACCGACACCGGTGTGGAGTTCGACGCGGTCGTCCGCATCGACACCCCCGGCGAGGCGGACTACTACCGCAACGGCGGCATCCTGCAGTACGTGCTGCGCAGCCTGATCCGCAAGTAAGCGGGCCGGCAAGGCAGTCGGAGGCAGTTCGAGGGCCGCGTTCCCGGGTGACCGGGGGCGCGGCCCGCGCCGTTCGTACGGGGACATCGCCGGTGCTCAGCCGGAACACAGGGTTCCCCCAGCGGACCGGGACAGGATCGGTACATGTCTGGCACCCCCGGGTCCCTGCGCACCCGGCTCCTCCTCCGCATCGGCGCCGCCCTCGTCGCCGTCTGCGCCGCGATGGCGCTCGCCGCCGTCCTCGCCCAACGGGCGCTGCTGCTGGACCATCTCGACGGCCGGGTCATGGACGCCGCCGAACACGGCCTGGCCGGGGCCTCGGTCCGGCCAGGCGACGACCGGGACCTGACGTTCCTCGACGGGAACGGCCACCCCGACGGGCTGCTCGCGGCCCGCCTCGACGCGCACGGCGCGGTCACCGCCGCGGCGGTCACCGGCCCGGACAGCACGCCCCGGACCCTCACCGCAGGCCAGCGCGCCGCCCTGCGCGGCATCGCCCCCGACGGCAGGCCCCACACCCGGACCGTCCCCGGCCTCGGCACCTACCGGGTCACGGGGCTGGACGCGAGCGGGGTCCGGGTCCTCGCCGGGCTGCCCATGGACGATGTACGGGACGTGCTGAACCGCCTGGTCGTGGTCGAGGCGGCCGTGGGAGCCGCCGGACTCGCCGTCGCGGGCTGCGTCTGTGCCGTCGTCGTACGGCGTCAGTTGCGCCCCCTCGGCCGGGTCGCCGCCACCGCCGCCGATCTCGCCCAGGCACCGCTCGGCCACGACCGGCTCACCGGCCTGCCCCGGGTGGCCGAGGCGGACACCGACCCCGGCAGCGAGGCCGGGCAGGTCGGCGCCGCGCTCAACCGCATGATCGACCAGGTCGAGAGCGACCGTGCCGCCCGCCGCCGCGGTGAGGAACGCATGCGCCGCTTCCTCGCCGACGCCGGCCATGAACTCCGTACGCCGCTCGCGTCGATCGCCGGATACGCCGAGCTCATGAACCGCGGCACCGGCCCGGTCGAGCCGATGCTGGCCTGGCGCCGGGTCTCCGCCGAGTCGGCGCGTATGACGGGCCTGGTCGAGGACCTCCTGCTGCTGGCCCGGCTGGACGAGGGCCGCCCCCTGCGGTCCGCCGAGGTGGACCTGGTGGCCCTGCTCGCCGAGGCCGTCCGGAAGGCACGGGCGGCGGACCCGGACCGCACCTGGCGACTGGCGCTGCGTCTGGACGCGCCGGCACTGGTCGTCGGCGACGAGCCGGGGCTGGGCAAGGCGGTGGCCAACCTTCTAGCCAACGCCCGCGCGCACACCCCGCCCGGCACCACGGTCGTGGCCGCGGTGGAGGCCACCGCCGAGCGCCGCGTCCTCCGCGTCCGGGACGACGGCCCCGGCATCCCGCCGCACCTCCTCGCCTCGGTCTTCGACCGCTTCACCCGAGCCGACGCCTCCCGCTCGCGCAGCGGCCCGGGCGACGTCGGGTCCGGCCTCGGCCTGGCCGTCGTCGAGGCGATCGCGTCGGCGCACGGCGGGCGCACCACCGTGCGCAGCGCGCCGGGGCACACCGAATTCACCGTGGAGCTGCCTCCCGCCCCGGAGCCGGAGGGCGAACTGCCGTTGCCGGCCGAGGTGCCGGAGCTCTCCGAGCAACGCTGACCGACGGATCACTCGCCCCGGTACTTCGCCGCCGCGGCCTGGGCGAGGTCCTGCGCCTTGTCCAGCGCCGTGTCCACCGACTGCTGCCCGGCGATGGCCGAGGCGATCTGCTGGGAGACCGCCGTACCCAGCACGGCGAACTCGGGAATGCCCAGGAAGCCGATGCCGGTGTACGGGCGGGGGCCCACACCGGGGCTCTTCGGGTCGGCGGAGTCCGTCGCCGCCGTGTACTCCTGCCGGTACCAGGCGCCGGCCGCCTGCTGGTACTCGGGATTGGAGTACAGCGACTTGCGGTTCCCGGCGGGCGCCGAGGTCCAGCCCATCTCCTGGCCGACCTGCTCCTGGTACTCCTTGGAGGAGGCCCAGGAGATGAACTCCCAGGCGGCGTCCTTGTCGTCGGAGGCCTTCTGGACGCCCCACGCCCAGGTCCACAGCCAGCCGGCCCGGTCGGTCCTGTCGTGCGGGGCCGGGACGTAGCCCACCTTGCCCTTGACCGAGGAACCGTCGGCCTCGATCGACGAGGCCAGCGACGTGGCGTCGTACATCATGGCGCACTTGCCCTCGACGAAGCGGTCCAGGATCTCCAGCACGCCCATCCGGTCGGCGCCGGGCTGGCCGTGGGAGCGGAGCAGATCGACGTAGAACCCGACGGCCTTCCTGAACTCGGGTGAGTTCAGGCGGGCGTTCCAGTCCATGTCGTACCAGGCGCCTCCGAAGGTGTTGACGACCGTGTTGATCGGGGCGAGGTTCTGGCCCCAGCCGGGCAGGCCGCGCAGGCAGATGCCGCTGGTGCCGTCGACACCGTCGACCTCGGCGGCGAGGTCGGCGACCTGCTCCCAGGTCGGGTGCTGCGGCATGACCAGCCCCTCCTTGCGGAAGAGGTCCTTGCGGTACATCAGGAAGGAGCCCTCGCCGTAGAAGGGCTCGGCGTAGACCTTGCCGTCCTCCCCGGTCAGCGACTCCACCAGGTTGGGGAAGACGTCGCCCTGGTCGAAGTGCTCGTCCGCCTTCACATAGGAGTCCAGCGGGGCGAGCCAGCCGTTGTTCGCGTAGATCGGCACCTCGTAGGCGCTGAGGCTCGCCACGTCGTAGTTGCCGGCCTGGGTCGCGAACTCGCGGTTCATCCGCTCCCGCGCCTCGTTCTCCGGCAGCAGGGTGTAGTCGACCGTGATGCCGGTCTCCGCGGTGAAGTGCTCCTTGGTGAGCTTCTTGAGGGTCTGCACCTGGGGCGCGTCCATCGCGAGCACCTTGAGGTCGGCCTGGTCGCCGCCGGTCGGGTCGGTGTCACCGCATCCGGCGAGGACCAGACCCAGGACGGCCGTTGCTGCCATGGCCATCTGGGCGAGGCGGCTGCGTTTCATGACAACCCGGCTAGTACCCATCTTTGCCATTTCTTAGGCATATGCGGGCAAAGGGGAATTATCTACGAACCCGGCGGGCCTCCCCGCGTCTGGAGAGCGCGTCGGCCGCGACGGCGGCCAGCAGCACCCCACCGGTGATCATGAACTGCACGGCGTCCTCGACCCCCAGCAGCCCCATGCCCGAGGCGATCGACTGGATGACCAGCACCCCGAGCAGCACCGACCAGGGCGAGCCGCGCCCGCCGAACAGACTCGTACCGCCGATGACGGCCGCCGCGATCGCGTTGATCAGCAGCATGCCGGAGCCGGCGGCACGGGCCGTCGTGGGGCTCGCCGAGGTCAGCTCCGAGGCCACGAACAGCCCGCCGAACGCTGCCAGCGTCCCCGACACCATGAACATGGCGACCCGCACCCGCTCCACCCCGATGCCCGCCCGCCGCGCCGCCTCGACCCCGCCGCCGAGCGCGTACACCCGCCGCCCGTAGCGGGTGCGGCGCAGCACGTAGTCCGAGACGACCAGGACCACCAGGAAGATCAGCAGCGCGAGCGGCAGCCCCTGGAACCGGTTGAGGGTGTAGGCCGCGGCGAAGGCGATCCCCGCGAGAAGAGCGGTGCGCAGCCAGATGTCACCCGTCGGCCGGTGCGGCATCCCGGCGGCCAGATGGCGGGCACGCTTGCGGCGGGCGGCCAGGAAGTACCCGGCCGTGCCGAGCGCCGCCACCGTGTAGGCCGCCGCGTCGTCCTCGAAGTGGCGGCTGGTCAGGGACGCGACCAGACCCTCCTCGTCGATGTTGATCGTGCCGCTCGCGCCCAGCAGGTAGAGCGTCAGGCCGTTCCAGATCAGCAGGCCCGCCAGCGTCACGACGAACGCGGGCACGCCCAGCGAGGCGAAGAAGAACCCGTGGAAGGCGCCCACGGCCGTGCCCACCGCCACCGCCACGACCACCGCGAGCCACTCCGGTATCCCCTGGTTCACGTTCAGCACCGCGAACGAGGCCCCTGCCAGGCCGCTGACGGAGCCGACCGACAGATCGATCTCCCGGATCAGCAGCACGAACACGATGCCGACGGCGACCAGACCGGTCCCGACGATGCCCACGCCGAGGTTGGACAGGTTGCGCGGCGAGAGGAACTTGTCGTCGAGACCCTGGAAGACGCACCAGATCACGATCAGCCCGGCGATGACCAACAGCGGCCCGCGCTCGCCGTCCCGCACACTGCCGCGCACCTCCAGGGCGTAGCCGCGCAGATTCCCTGACCAGCCCCGGGTGCGCGGACCGCGGTCGGGCGCGACCGGACCGGCGCTGCCCGGCCCGCCGCCCCGGTTCGGCCCGCCCCGGCTCACGGCCATGCCTCCTCGTCGCCCTTCGAACGATGCGCCACGGCGTTGTCCGCCGCCCCGGTCACGGAGGAGATGATCTGCTCCTGCGTCACGGTGCTCACGTCGAACAGACCGTTGTTGCGCCCGAGCCGCAGTACCGCGACCCGGTCCGCGACGGCCTTGATGTCGCCCATGTTGTGACTGATCAGGATGATCGCCATACCGCGGTCGCGCACCTCCTCGATGAGGTCGAGCAGATGGCTGGTCTGCTCCACGCCCAGGGCGGCGGTGGGCTCGTCGAGCAGCAGGACCTTGGGCGCTCCCATGAGCGAGCGGGAGATCGCGACGGCCTGCCGCTGACCGGCGGACAGCGCCGCGACCGGCACCCGCACATCGGGGATCCGGATCGACAGGGCGCGCATCAGGTCACGGGAGCGGCGCTCCATCTCCACCTCGTCGAGGACACCGACCCGGTCGATCTCACGGCCGAGGAAGAGATTGCCTACGACGTCCAGGTTGTCGCACATGGCGAGGTCCTGGTAGACGGTCGCGATGCCCAGGGCGTGGGCGTCGTGCGGGCGTTTGATCTGCACGAGCCGCCCCTCCCACTCGATGACGCCGCGGTCGGCGGGGCTGACACCGGAGATCACCTTGATCAGCGTGGACTTGCCGGCGCCGTTGTCGCCCGCCAGGGCCACGACCTCACCGGCCCGGACCTGGAGGTCGACGTCCACGAGCGCCTGCACGCCGCCGAACCGCTTGGAGATGCCGCGCAACGCCAGAACAGGGGGATGGGCCACGGGGAATCACGTCCCTCACCGGGTGAGCCCGATCCGGTCACAGGCCGGCCGGAGCTTCGGGGGGCAGATCTGGTCGATCGTGTAGACGCCGTCCCGGACGAGGGTCCGCCCGATGGTCTCGGCCGTCACGGCGATCGGGGTGAGCAGCACCGCCGGGATGTCCTTCGTGGTCGGGCTGTCCACGGTCCGCGTGACGAGGGAGCCGAGGTCGTTGCCGCGCGCCAGGGCCACGGCCATCGCGGCGGCCGCCTCGGTCTCCAGCCGGAAGGGCTTGTAGACGGTCATGTACTGCTCGCCCTCGACGATGCGCCGCACGGCGTCGAGATCGGCGTCCTGGCCGGTGACCGGGGGCAGCGGCGAGACACGGGCGCTCTTGAGGGCCGCGATGACACCGGCGGCGATCGAGTCGTTGGCCGCGAGCACGCCGTCGATCTGGTTCGGGCCGAGGTCGCTGATCGCGGCGGCCATGTGGTCGTGCGCGTTCTCCGTGCGCCACCCCAGGGTGCTGTACGACTTGAGGATCCGCACCTTGTTCCGCAGGACGGACCGGGACCCGCCCTCGTACCAGGCGGCGTTGGGGCTGGAGGGATCGCCGTTCATCATGACGACGCCGCCGCCGTCGGCCCTGGCACCCATGCCCTTCAGCAGGTCCTGGCCCTGGAGCCGGCCGACCTGGCCGCCGTTGAAACTGACGAAACCCGAGATCGGGCCCTCGGCGAGCCGGTCGTAGGCGATCACGGGGATGCCCTCGCGGTCCGCCGCCCGGACCGAGGAGCGCAGGGCCTTGGGATCCACGACGTCCAGGATCAGGGCCGAGACACCCCTGGTGATCATGGAGTTCATCTGCTGCCGCTGGCTGCCCGCGTCGTTCTCGGCGTTGGCGTACATCACCTTGCACTCGGGGCACAGCTCCTTCACCCGCTTCTCGATCAGGGGCTTGTCGGACTGCTCCCAGCGGGGGACCGCGCGGCTCGGCAGCAGCAGGCCGAGGGTCAGGCTGTTGTCGCCCTCTTCGCCGCTCTCGGTACAGCCGGCCAGGGACGTGGCCAGGACACCGGCCATCAGGGCGACGAACACACGCCATCTGCGCCCTCTCACGGCGGACCTCCTTCATCGGGCCGCGCCGGGCCCTGGCGGGGATTTCGTTCGGGGTTCCGGTCCGGGTTCCGGCTCGGGGCCAGCTCCGGGTTCCGGTCCGGGGCCAGGCTCGGGGTCGGCTCCGGGTTCCGGTCGCTGTGCCTGTTCCGGTCGGGCTCGCGGTCGCGGTCGCGGTCGCGGGGCCGGCTCGGGTTCGGGTCCGGTGTCTGGTCCCGGTTCCTGCTCCGGCTACGGTCTCGGCGGCCCGGGTTCGGGTCCGGCGTCTGGTCCCGGTCCCTGTTCCGGCCACGGATTCGGCGGCCCGGGGGTGGGTCCGGGGGCCGGTCCCGGCCCTTGTTCCGGTCGCGGTTTCGGCCCATGCCCCAGCTCCGGTCGCGGACCAGGCTCCAGCCGCGGTCCCAGGTCCGGCCCGGCTCCGGCACACGCTCCGGCTCGACCCGCGGTGGTTCCGCCCCCTGCTCGGGTTCGGGTTCCGGTTCCTGTTCCGGATCCGGCCGGGACACGACGATCTCGCTCCACACCTGCTTGCCGCCGCCGACCGGCACGGAACCCCAGGCCGTCGACATCGCCTCGACCAGGAAGAGCCCACGGCCGCCCGTCGACTCCCAGTCCACCACCACCGGCTTGGCGGGCGCGCGCGGCGAGGAGTCGCTCACCGTCACCCGCAGCCGGTCCGCGGCCAGGGTCAGGTCCAGACGGACCGCGCCCTGCGTGTGCACCAGCGCGTTGGTGACCAGTTCCGACACCACCAGCAGGACGGTGTCGGCCTCGGCCACGACGTCCCACGAGCGCAGCGTGCGCGCGCTGAACCGGCGGGCGTGCATGACCGCGTCCGGCAGCCGCCACACCACCCAGCCCGCCCGCACCGGCCGGACCCGCATCCCGTCGTAGCGCAGCAGCAGCAACGCCACGTCGTCCTCACGGCGGCCGGCGCCGCCCAGCAGATCGTCGGCCATCCGTCCCGGGTCGGAGGGGTCGGCCGTGGCGAGCGCCTCGCGCACGAGCCGCATGCCCTCGTCCACCTGCAGATCGGCCGACTCGACCAGACCGTCCGTCACCAGCGCGAGCACCGAGCCAGGGGCCAGGGCGAGCGCCGTCATCGGGAACTCCGCGTCCGCGAGGACGCCCAGCGGGAGCCCGCCCTCCACCGCGATCTCCTCGGTGCCGCCGTCCGGAAGACGCACCAGCGGGGACAGATGCCCGGCCCGCACGAACAGCGCGTTGCCCTCCTCCATGTCCAGTTCGACATAGCAGCAGGTGGCGAACAGATCGGTCTCCATGCCGACGAGCAGCCGGTTGGCGTGTCCGACGACCACGTCCGGAGGGTGGCCCTCCACGGCATACGCCCGGACCGCGGTACGCATCTGGCCCATGATCGTCGCCGCCCCGGCGCTGTGCCCCTGCACATCACCGATGACCAGGGCCACCTTCGCCTCCGACAGCGCGATCACGTCGTACCAGTCGCCGCCCACCTGGAGCCCGCGCCGGGCTGGCAGATAGCGGGCCACGGCGGTGCCCCCGGGCAGCCGGGGCAGCCGGCGCGGCAGCAGGCTGCGCTGCAGCATCGTCGCGAGTTCCTGCTCGGCGTCGTAGGCGTGCGCGCGTTTCAGGGCCTGCCCCACCAGCCCCGCGGTCGCCGTCAGCAGGGCCCGCTCCTCGGGGGCGAACTCGTGCGGTGCGTCCCAGCCGACCAGGCACACCCCGGTCACCCTGCTCTTGGCCGGCAGCGGCAGGACCGCGAGCCCGCCGGGGCCGATCCCCTCGAGCCCGGGTTCCAGTACGGCACCCGCCGGCCACAGGCTCATCCGCCCGTCCCGCAGCGCGGCCTGGAGCGTGGGCAGGGCGGCGACCGGCGCGTCGGGCCACTCCGAGCGCCACTCGGCACGCCACAGCTCCGGCCAGGCGCCGGCACTCGGCGGATCGAGCACGGTGACCGCCAGCCGGTCCTCCAGCAGCTCGGCGAGCGCCACCCGGTCGGCGTCCAGCGGCTCGCGCAGCGCGGCGACCACCACGCGGCTGACGTCCCGGACCGTCACGGCGTCGTCGAGCGCGGCCGTCAGCCACTGGATCCGGGCGACGTCGCTGGCGCTCCGGCGCAGCACGGGGGCGGCGGTCACCACGCCGAGCACCCGCTCCGGAGCGCCCTCGGGCCCCTTGCGCACGCGGCAGTTCAGGCGCAGCCAGCACAGTTCACCGGTGGGGCGGCGGATCCGGAACTCCAGTTCCCGGCGGCCGGGGGTCTGCGCGGACGGTTCGATCACCGACATCAGGGCGGGGACGTCCTCCGGGACGCTGCACGAGAGCAGGGTGTCGGTCTTGCCGTCGAAGCCGTTCTCCGGGATGCCGACGAGTTCGAGCAAGGCCTGGTCCGTCTCGACCAGGCCGGTGCCCGGCACCAGGGCGAAGGAACCGACGCCCATGGCGCGCAGCGCCGAATCCAGCAGGGGTGAGGGGGCGCACCGGTCGGCCTCGCCCCGCAGCCGCCCGGCGACCGCCTCGGCATACCGCTCCAGGAACTCCCGCTGCTCGGCCCCGAAGCCCTCCCCGGCCTCTCCCACCACGACAAGGCAGCCCAGCCACCCACCCGCGGCCCCCAGCGGCAACGCCCCGAGCGGCGCGGCGGAGGCTCCGCCTTCCTCCCGACCGGCGAACACCACACCCCCGAGCCACAACGCCCGCCCGGTCCGAAAGGCCTTGGCGATGACCGCCCCTGCGTGTTCCGCCCCTGGGGGGCCGGCGGGGGAGGGGAGGGGTGGGACGCGGCTGCCCTCCGGCCTGGACGGGGTGCCGCTGCCCTCCGGCCTGGAGGGGGTGCCGCTGCCCTCCGGCCTGGATGGGGTGCGGTCTTCCTCCGGCCTGGAGGGGGTGCGGTCTTCCTCCGGTCTGGAGGGGGTGCGGTCTCCCTCTGGCCTGGAGGGGGTGCGGTCTCCCTCTGGCCTGGATGGGGCGCGGTCTCCCTCCGGCCCGGAGGCGTCGTTACCGCCCGGCTCCGTGGGGCCGCTTGGTCCCGGCTTGGTCGAGTCAGGTCCCGGCGGGGGCGAGTCACCCGGTCCCGGCCTGGCCGAGCCGCCCTCGCCCTCCGGCTCGGATGCCCCACTGCCCCCCGGCCCGGACGAGCCACCAGCCCCGGGGCCGGTTTCCTGGCTTCCGGGCATCGGCGTGCTTCCGCCCCCGGCCCCGGCCTCCTCACTCCCGGCCACGGGCGAACTTCCACCCCCGGCCCCGGCCCCGGTCTCGGGGCTCTCGGGCATCGGCGTACTTCCACCCCCGGCCCCGGGCACCTCGCGCCCGGCCGCGGGCG